>JAEZJH010000198.1 GCA_023436385.1 Pseudomonadota bacterium | reverse complement strand
GCGCGACGCGGCGTAGCGCTCCGCCACCGCCGGGCGTCCCACCGCCCGCAGGAACCCGTCCACCGGCAGCGTGGTGAGAACGTCGGCGGCGGTGGCCCCGCCCCGGGCGGCGGTGTGCGCCGCGTGGAACGACCGAATCAGGTGCGCGGTGGAGTGGGCGTCGGCGGAGGCGACGACCTTGGCCCCACCGGCGATCGCCTGCCGCACCGCCTCCGCGGAGAGATCGAGGCGGCCCGGGGTGCCGTTCACCTCCAGGGCCCGGCCGGCCTCCGCCGCCGCGGCGATCAGCTCCGGGAGCCGGACCGGATACTCCCCGTGAACGCCGAAGTAACGCCCGGTGGGATGGCCGACCCAGCCCACCAGCGGGTGTCGGAGCGCCGTGCAGAGCCGCCGGGTCTGCGTCGCCTCGTCGAGGTGCAGGCCGACGTGGAGGCTGGCCACCGCCAGGTCGAGCCAGGCGAGGGTCTCGTCGGGGAGGTCGAGGCGGCCGTCCTCGCGAATGTCGACCTCGACGCCGTGGAGAATGGCGATCCCGGGCACCGCCTCCCGGGCCCGCTCCACGTCCTCGCGCTGCGCCTTGAGCCGCTCGGCGGTGAGGCCGTTGGCGTTGCCGGAGGGCGAGTGATCGGTGATGGCGATCCAGTGGAAGCCCAGGCCCCGCGCCGCCCGGGCCATCTCCAGGACGGTGTGGCGGCCGTCGGACCAGTGGGTGTGGACGTGGGCCAGGCCACGGAGCTGTGTGGGCCGGACCACCGCCGGGAGCGCGGGATCGTCGAGCTCGTCGCCGTGCTCCCGGAGCTCGGGCGGCACCGGCGAATAGGCGAGGGCGCGGAAGGCGTCGTCCTCCGCCGGCGTGGCAAGCGGGCCGCCGGTGGGGGAGCGGAGGACCCCGCCCTCGAACGAGAGGCCCAGGGAGCGGGTGCGCCGCTCGAGGCGGCGGAGGTGTGGGGGAGCGCCGGTGCGGAAGAGCAGGGCAGCCCCGAAAGCCTCCGGTTTCACCGCCAGGAGCCGGGCGGTGAGGCCGCTGGCGAGGCGGACCTCGCGCTCGAACTCCGTGGCCTGGAGCGTCTCCGCGGCCTCGGGGAAGGCGGCGAGGCGCGCGGCGGCGGCGACGGGATCCGGTGACGCGGCTACCAGCTCGATCCGCCGCACCGTGGGGGCGAAGCGGCGGAGATCGCCGGCGATCCGGACCTCGGCGATCGCCGGGTCGTCCCGGAGGAAGGCGACGAGCGCCTCCGCCGCCGGCCACGCCCGCGCGAACGGCGCGGCGTTCGCCCGGACCTCCGTCTCTTCGTCCCGTCGCATCCGTTCCTCCCGTCGCGCCAGGCGTGGGCCGTGGGGGAACGCTGGTAACTCCGCGTCCTCCCGTCGCAAGGCGGCCGGGACGGGGTCGGCGATCGGACGTTCCGGCCTGGGCCGGGTCGGCCCGGGCGTCCCGCCCGGTGGTAGCGTCGAGGGGCGCGGCCGACCGTTCGCGAGCCCGGCCACGGGGGGAGGCGGTGATGATCGCGCGGAACCCGTTCCTGGTGACCGCCCTGCTGTTGCCGCTCGCCGGATGTGCCGGAAAGGGGAAGTGGGAGGAGACGCGGGACGTCTACGTCGTCTCGCTGCCCCACGGGGCGCAGGTCTCGTTCCAGGGGCGAGCCGCCGGCACCACGCCGGTGTCGGTGCTCCTGCCGGCGGAGGCGAAGGAGGAACTCCTGGGGGTTCGGCTCGAACTCCCCGGCTTCCGTCCGGAGGTCCGGACCTTCCCCGTCGACGCCGCTCCCGATCGGCTGGTGGTGGTGCTGATCCCCGACCTCGCCGGAGCGCCGGCGGAGGCCCCGGCGCGGGACGACGCCGAGGGCTTCTACCGGGTGGCCAAGCTGCTGATCGACGCCCGCCGCTGCCGCGACGCGATCCCCTACCTCGATCGCACCCTGGAGCTGGCGCCGCGCCACGCCCGGGCCCACCGCGAGCGCGGCGAGTGCCTCCTCGACCTCGGCGAGCCGGCGCTGGCGATGGACCATCTCGCCCGCTATCTCCTCCTGGTTCCCGACGCGCCGGACGCGGGCGAGATCCAGGTCCGGCTCGACGCGATCCGCCAGCCGCCGACGATCGATCTCGACCGGCCGGCACGGGAGTGAGAGAACGCGGGCCGGACCGGCCACGGAGGAAGCGGTTGGGGCACGATCACGAGCACGAGCACGAGCACCATCACGGGACCGATCCCGATCACCATCACGGGCACGATCACCACCACCCGCACCACCACGGCCCCGGCGACGCCTCCCGCGACCAGGGCGGTCCGGCGCTCCACCGGGCCCAGGCCTCCTCGCGCGTCCGCGCCTACGTGATCACCGCCAGTGACAGCCGCACCGAGGCCACCGACGCCTCCGGGCGCTACCTCCGCGACGCCCTGCTCGACCGGGGCCACGAGCTGGTGGGCACGGAGCTGGTTCCGGACGAGCCGGCGTTGGTGCAGGCGGCGATCGACCGGGCGCGGCAGGCGGGAGCCCGGGCGGTGATCGTCACCGGCGGCACCGGCCTCTCCCGCCGCGACTCCACGGTGGAGGCGGTCCGGGCCCTCTTCGCCAAGGAGCTGCCCGGCTTCGGCGAGCTGTTCCGGTTCCTCTCGTTCCAGGAGCTCGGCAGCGCGGCGATGCTCTCCCGGGCCACCGCCGGCGTCACCGCCGACGGCCTGGTGATCGCCGTGCTGCCCGGCTCCACCGGGGCCTGCCGCACCGCCTTCGAGCGCCTCCTCGGACCGGAGCTGGGCCACCTGGTCCGCGAGGCGGAGCGGGGCTGACCGCGCCGACCTCCGGTGTTCCCCTGCCGATGATCTCCGCCGCCCGCGCCGCGCGCTTGAAGCGCCTCCTCGACCCGCTGGTGCTCTCCACCGCGCCGGAGCGGGCCCTGGCGATCGCCCGGGATCCGGTGGAGGCGCCGCGCCGGTACGCCGCGCCCGCCGACCAGGAGGTGGCCGGACTCCTCGCCGCGGCGCTCGCCTACGGCCGGGCCGACATCTTCAAGCCGCGGCTCCTCGCCCTCCTCGCGGAGATGGGCCCGTCGCCAGCGGCCTTCGTGCGGCGCTTCGACCCGCGGCGGGACGGGTCCCGCTTCGCCGGCTTCGCCTACCGGTTCCATCTCCCGGGCGACGTGGGCGCGCTCCTCTGCGGCGCCGGGGCCACCCTCCGGGATCACGGCTCCCTGGGGGCCCGCTTCGCCGCGTTGCTGGCCGGGGAGGGCGCATTGCAGCCGGCGCTGGGCGCCTTCGCCCGCGAGCTCCGGGAGCGGGGCGCGGCGCTCGCCGGCGACGCGATGGGGCCGGCCCGGGCCCTCGATCACCTGCTGCCCGACGCGTCCCGGGGCGCCGCGTGCAAGCGGCTGGTCCTCTACCTGCGCTGGATGGTCCGGAAGGACGAGGTCGACCTGGGCGCCTGGGCGGGCCTGGTCCCGCGCTCGGCGCTGGTGGTGCCGCTCGACACCCACGTGTCTCGACTTTCGCTCCTCCTCGGCCTCACCGGGCGCCGGGATCTCTCCTGGCGCACCGCCCTGGAGATCACCGGCGCGCTGCGCCGGCTCGATCCGGACGATCCGGTCCGCTACGACTTCGCCCTCTGCCACCTGGGGATGAGCGGCGCCTGCCCGGCGCGGCGGCGCCCGGAGAACTGCGCGAGGTGTCCGTTGGCGGGGGAGTGCGGCGCCGGGCGGCGCCTGCGGCGGGCCGCCGGGGCGAGGTAGCGGCGCGCGGGGCCGGGTCAGATCCGCCGGCTCCGCGGGTGCAGCTCGAGGACGATGTCTCCGCCCTTGAAGATCCGGACGCCGCCGGTCGACTGCGAGACCACCACGGCGATCGCCCGGGTGGTGGCGGTGATGAACGCCGCCGCCGCGTGGCGGGCCCCCAGGCCCATGGGGATCTTCACGTTCTCCATGCCGGCCTGGAGGTAGCGGCCGGCGGCGAGGACCACGCCGTCCTCGCGGATCACGAAGGCCCCGTCGAGCACCGCGAAGTTCTTCACCGCGTCCCGGATGGTGGGGTCGAGGACGTTACGCTCCGCCTCGCTGATCCCCTGGAACGGGTTGATGGTGAGTTGCTTCGATTTCTCCATTACCGCGGTGGAGTCGCCCAGGGTGATCAGGGTGCCCACCGGATGGCCCTCGAAGCCCTCCTGGCCCACCTCCAGGGCGAGCCGGACCACCTGCTCGATCACCTGCTGATCGTACTCGGGGCCGAGCTGGATCGACTCGAGGGAGAGCTCCTCGTCGAACTTCGTCCCCATCCGCAGTTTGATCAGCGTGTCGGGGCTCTTGCCGGCGCCGGTGAGGACGAGGAGCGTCTCGCCCTCGCCGATGTGCGCCGCGGCGGCGACCAGCGCCACCTTCACCCCCTCGAGCCGGGAGTACTCGTAGTCGGGGATGACCACCGCGGTGTGGC
Organism: Pseudomonadota bacterium; assembly: GCA_023436385.1. Taxonomy (GTDB): domain Bacteria; phylum Myxococcota; class Myxococcia; order Myxococcales; family Vulgatibacteraceae; genus JAEZJH01. Next base: position 11,964 of record JAEZJH010000198.1, on the reverse strand, counting down.
CCCGATCCCGGAGTTCCTCCGCCAGGGCGTCATGGGTCACCGCGTAGATCAGCTTGCGCTTCAGCGGCCGTCCCCGCAGGTCCTCGGACGGCAGCGGGTGGTCGGAGATGTAGAGGAGGTGGCCGACCTCCGCCTTGCTCGCCAGCGCCAGGACGGCGCGCAAGAATTCCCGATCGAAGCGGCTCAGCTCGGCCAAGAACGTCTCCCCGGGTCCCTCGCCTCCCCGGCGATCGGACAAGCAAGCGAAGATAGGGCACCCCGAATACGGGCGCAAAGTACAGCCCCGATCGGATCCCCTCGCCTTGACTCCCAGGGGTCGGGCTGCTAAAAACTCTGCCCTTTTTCCGGCCTCCGGGAGGTCTCGGCGGCCATTGGTACAGCCCGATCCGAATCGCGGGGGTTCCGAGCGTGAACCAGAAGGATCTCAAGCGTTTCCGCAAGATGCTCGAGGAGTCGAGGGACGCCCTGATCCAGAGCGCGCGGAAGACGCTCTCGGAGGAGTCGAACTTCGACACCGACGATCTCCCCGATGAAATCGATCTGGCCTCGTCGGAGTACAGCCAGTCGATGGTCTTCCGGCTCCGCGACCGCGAGAAGTTCCTCCTCAAGAAGATCGAGAAGGCGCTCGCCCGGATCGACGACGGGACCTTCGGCGTGTGCGAGCGGTGCGAGGAGGAGATCAGCCCGAAGCGCCTCGAGGCGCGGCCGGTCACTACCCTCTGCATCCGCTGCAAGGAAGAGCAGGAGAAGAAGGAGAAGAGCTACAGCTAACCTACGGCTGCAGCTCCGACCGGCGGCCGCGCGACGCGGCGCCGGTCCATCCCACGAGGGCCCGCCTGTACCGGGGGCCCTCGTCGTGTATGCGGGGGCCGGATCGCCGGGCGCGAGGCGGACCGGCCGTCAGGCCTCCCGGGCTCCGGTCCCGGCGAGCGCCTCGAAGTGGAGCCCGCAGACGCCGCAGAAGCGGGAGGCCGGCGGCACCGAGGTGCGGCAGGACGGGCAGACGACCTCCGCCGCCAGGGCCTCGGCCAGCGGCCGCGGGGCCTGGGAGGGCTGGCGCGGTCGGGGAACGCCGCCGCGGGGCTCCTCGAGGAGCCGATCCGCCAAGGAGGCCACCTCGTCGGACTCGCACTCCTCGCAGGTCTCGTACCGGTCGGTCGGACGACCGCAGGTGATGCAGTGGAACATCGCTCCCCCCCGGGAACCGCGCGCGCGAACCGCTCTCGTGATAGTGACCGACGAGAAGTTCGAGCAACCGGGCGGACGGCGAGTGTCCGCCCGGGGGCGGAAGCGCCGTCCGGCGTTACGGCGACGCCCCGCCCGGAATGCCCGAGGATATGGAACGAGCAGGCGAGGTCGTTCGTTGTCCTTCGAGTCGGCGATGGTAGGATCTGGAGTTTTGGCCCGGCATGCTTCGGCTTAGTGACATCCTCGACAAGGTCCAGGGCTACCTCCCCGAGCCCGACCTGGATTTGATCAAGCGGGCCTACGTCTACTCGGCGAAGGTCCACCAGGGTCAGATCCGGAAGTCGGGAGAGCCTTATCTCGTGCATCCGCTCTCGGTGGCCGGCCTCCTCGCCGACCTCCGGCTCGACGAGGCCTCGATCGTCACCGGCCTCCTGCACGACACCATCGAGGACACCCTCGCCACGCCGGAGGAGCTGCGGGAGCTGTTCGGCGCGGAGATCGCCCAGCTGGTCGACGGGGTCACCAAGCTCTCCCAGTTCCAGATCTCCAAGGAGGCCTCGGCCGAGGAGAAACAGGCCGAGAACTTCCGGAAGATGATCGTGGCGATGGCCCGGGACATCCGGGTGATCCTGGTGAAGCTCGCCGACCGCACCCACAACATGCGGACGCTCGGGGCGATGGTCCCGGAGAAACAGACGCGGATCGCCCAGGAGACCCTGGACATCTACGCGCCGCTGGCGAACCGTCTGGGTATCAGCTGGATCAAGACGGAGTTGGAGGACCTCTCCTTCCGCTACCTCCGCCCCGACGAATACAACGACCTCGCCGAGCGGGTGGGGCGCCGCAAGAAGGAGCGGGAGCGGTTCGTCGACGAGGTCTGCGAGGTCATCCGCAAGAAGATGACCGACAACGGCCTCACCGTGGAGGTGTCGGGCCGCTGGAAACACCTGTATTCGATCTGGCGGAAGATGAAGATCCAGGGGATCGACCTGGACGGCGTCCACGACGTGATCGCCTTCCGGATCCTCGCCGCCACGCTTCCCGCCTGTTACGAGGCCCTGGGCCTCGTGCACTCGATGTGGAAGCCGGTCCCGGGGCGGTTCAAGGACTTCATCGCCATCCCCAAGCCGAACATGTACCAGTCCCTCCACACCACGGTGATCGGCCCGTACGGCGAGCGCATCGAGGTGCAGATCCGGACCCCGGAGATGCACCGGGTGGCGGAGGAGGGCATCGCCGCGCACTGGGCCTACAAGGAGGGCAAGGCCTCCAGCGGCCGGGACGACGAGAAGTTCGCCTGGCTGCGCCAGCTGATGGAGTGGCAGCAGGACCTCAAGGACCCCAAGGAGTTCTTGGAGACGGTGAAGGTCGACCTCTTCACCGATGAGGTCTTCGTCTTCACCCCGCGGGGCGACGTGAAGAGCCTGCCCCGGGGCGCCACCCCGGTGGACTTCGCCTACGCGATTCACTCCGACGTCGGCGCCCGCTGCGTGGGGGCCAAGGTCAACGGCAAGATCGTTCCGCTCCGCTACAAGCTGAAGAACGGCGACACGGTCGAGATCCTCACCAGCCCCAGCGCCCACCCGTCGAAGGACTGGCTCACCTTCGTCAAGACCAGCCGGGCCCAGGCGAAGATCCGCTTCTTCATCAAGCAGCAGCAGCGGGAGCGGTCGGTCTCCCTGGGCCGGGACATCCTCGAGCGCGAGTTCAAGCGCTACGGCCTCAACCTCAATCGGACGCTGAAGGGCGACGACGGCACCAAGCTCTGCCACGACCTGGCGGTCCGGACCCCCGACGACCTCCTCGCCGCCGTCGGCTACGGCAAGATCGCCCCGGCGCAGGTGCTTTCGCGGCTCCTCCCGGCCGAGCAGCTGGCTACCCAGCCGCCGAAGGAAGGCCCCGACGCCGTCTCCCGGCTCACCGAGATCTTCAAGCGGGTGGCCGGCCGCACCTCCACCACCGGCGTCCGGATCAACGGGATCGACGACATCCTGGTGCGCTTCGGCCGCTGCTGTAACCCGGTGCCCGGCGATCCGATCATTGGCTTCATCACCCGGGGCCGCGGCGTCACCGTCCACACCCTGGCCTGCGAGAAGGTCCTCTCCACCGACGCCGAGCGGCGGGTCGACGTCACCTGGGACGTGAAGGGCGAGTTCAAGCGCCCGGTCACCGTGCGGGTGCTCACCTCCGACCGCCCGGGCCTGCTGGCGGCGATCACCCAGACCTTCTCCACCGCCGGCGTGAACATCTCCCAGGCCAACTGCCGGATCACCGGCGACGACCGGGCGGTGAACACCTTCGAGGTCTCGATCTCCGACCTCAAGCAGCTCCGCACCGTGATGACCGCGATCGGCAAGATCAAGGGCGTCCACTCGGTGGAGCGGGTCTAGGCGGGAGCGGTTGGTCGGCCGGTTGACGGGGGCGGGCGGGGGCGCTACCAAGACCGCTCACCACGGCCGCGGCGCGGTCCCGCGTCGCGCGCGAAGGAGGACACCATGGCCCGCGAAGTGATCCACACCGACGAGGCGCCGAAGGCGATCGGCCCCTACTCGCAGGCGATCCGCATCGACGCCGGCGGGAAGCTCGTCTACACCTCGGGGCAAATCCCCCTCGACGCCGCCGGGAACCTGGTCGGCGGCGACGACGTGGTGGCCCAGGCCGAGCAGGTGATGAAGAACCTCGAGGCGGTGCTGAAGGCCGCCAGCACCGGCTTCGACCGGGTGGTGAAGACCACCATCTTCCTCACCGACCTGGGCGACTTCGCCAAGGTGAACGAGGTCTACGGCCGCCGCTTCCCCGCCGCGCCCCCGGCCCGCTCTACCGTGCAGGTGGCCGCGCTCCCCCGCGGCGTGAAGGTGGAGATCGAGCTCCTGGCGACGGCGTAGCCCAACCCGCGCCGCCCGGAATCCACGAAGGCCCGGTCCGCGGATCGGGCCTTTCGTGTTTCCGGCGCTCGAGGGCCGCGAACGAAGAAGGCCCGGTCGATTGACCGGGCCTTCGTACACCACGGGCTAACGCCGCGGTTTACGGCTCCTCGTACTCGAAGGTGCCCTGCTTCTTGTAGTTGCGGAGCACGATCTTCTTGCCGTCGCGCTTCACCACGTACTCGGGGAGGAGCGGGATCTTGCCGCCGCCGCCGGGGGCGTCGATCACGTAGTGCGGGACCGCCAGGCCGGAGGTGTGGCCGCGGAGATTCTCGATGATGTCGAGGCCCGCCTGGACGCTGGTGCGGAAGTGCGAGATGCCGACGGAGAGGTCGCACTGGTAGATGTAGTACGGCCGCACCCGCATCATCAGGAGCTTGTGGTTCAGTTCCTTGACGATCTTCGGGTCGTCGTTCACGCCCTTGAGGAGCACCATCTGGTTGCCGAGGACGCAGCCCGCGTCGGCGAGCTTGCGGCACGCCTCGAAGGCCTCGGCGGTGCACTCCTTCGGATGGTTGAAGTGCGTGTTGACGAAGACCGGCTGGTGCTTCCGCAGCATGTAGCAGAGGTCGTCGGTGACGCGCTGCGGGAGGGTGACCAGGTTCCGGGTGCCGAGGCGGAACATCTCGACGTGCGGGATCGCCCGCAGCCGGCCGAGGATGTAGTCGAGCCGCTCGTCGTTGAGGGAGAGCGGGTCGCCGCCGGAGACGACGACGTCGCGGACCTCGGGGTGCGCCGCGATGTACTCGAGGCCGCCCTCGATCTGCTTCTTGGCCGCGGCGGTGGTCGGATCGGCGACCTTGCGCTTGCGGGTGCAGTGGCGGCAATACACCGGGCAGTTGTGGGTGATGTAGAAGAGGACGCGGTCCGGGTACCGGTGGGTGATCCCGGGGACCGGCATGTCCCGCTCCTCGGCGAGCGGGTCCTCGAGGTCGGCGGAGGAGACGATCAACTCGCCGGGCTTGGGCACCGCCTGGAGGCGCACCGGGCAGTTGGGATCCTCGGGATCCATCAGCGCCGCGTAGTACGGCGTGATGCCCATGTGGAAGGCCTCGTGGGAGCGCTGGAAGGCGTCGCGCTCCTCGGGTGTCACGGTGACGACCTTCTCGAGATCCTCGAGGGTGGTCACCCGATGGCGCTGCTGCCACTGCCAGTTGTCCCAGTCGTCCTGCGGGACGTCCTGCCAGGCGCGGCCGCGGCCGCCGGTCTGGAACCGATCGCGGATGTGGGCGACGGGCCGGGGATCGCCGGAGTCGGCGCGGGTGTCGCGACAGGTGGGCTTCTCCGCAGGCTTCGCAAGCTGCACGAGGCCCGCTTCGTCGTGGTTCGGCTTGGCGGTCGGCAGGCTCATCTCATCCTCTCGTGTGGCGGGCACATCCGGCGCAAACGGATGACCCTCTTTTCCGCAACAACCAGCGCCAGGAAAACCCGCCCGATGCTGTGGGCGTGGCGTCGGGGGCGGTGCTCCACGCCCCCAGGCGACGACCGATCCCTGCCCGGACTGGGAATCGGACGCCCGAAAGTAGGAGGACGGCCGCTTTCCGTCAAGGCGATCGGGGCCGCGACCGGCGGCCCGCCGGCGCGCGGTTCCGCCGCGGGATGAAAGCCGGGTGCGCACCTGTGATATGGGCCGGCGCGATGAGCGATCGAGGAGCAAAGCAGCCGAAGTTGGTGGACCTGGGGCACCACGGCCGGACCATCGTCCGGCCTCCGAGGACCGTTCCGCCCCGGGGCCGGGCGGCGCCCCGGCCGTGGCGTGAACTGTTTCCGGGTGTTTCCGAGGCGGAGTGGATCGATCCCCGTTGGCAGGCGCGGCACACGGTCCGTACCCCCGCGGAGCTCGAGCGGTTCGTCCGCCTCACCGACGACGAGCGGGCGGGCCTCCGGGAGACCGCCTCGACCTTCCGCCTCGGGATCAGCCCCTACTACCTGACGCTGATCGACCCCGAGGACCCGTTCTGTCCGGTGCGGATGCAGGCGATCCCGAAGCAGGCGGAGGCGCGGGTGGGGCGGGGCGAGCTGGAGGACCCGCTGGGCGAGGACGTCCACCGCCCGGTGACCAGCATCGTCCACAAGTATCCCGACCGCGTCCTCCTCCTCGCCCTCGACCGCTGCTCGGTCTACTGCCGCCACTGCACGCGCCGGCGCCTCACCGGCCAGCCCGACACGGAGATCGACCGGGCGGCGCTGAACGAGGCGGTGGCCTGGCTCCGGGAGCACGAGGAGGTCCGGGACGTGCTCGTCTCCGGCGGCGATCCGTTCCTGCTCTCCAACGCTCGGCTCGCCGAGCTGCTCGAGGCGATCCGGTCGGTGCCCCACGTGCAGATGATCCGGATCGGCACCCGGGTGCCGGTGGTGCTGCCGATGCGGGTCGACGACGAGCTAGGCCGGCTGCTCCGGGCCCACGCGCCGCTCTTCGTGGTGACGCACTTCAACCATCCCAAGGAGCTCACCGCCGACGCCGGCGCCGCCTGCGAGCGGCTGGTGGACCACGGCGTGCCGGTGGAGAACCAGTCGGTGCTGATGCGCCGGCTCAACTCCTCGGCGCGGATCCTCACCGACCTCTCGCACCGGCTCCTCGAGCACCGGGTGCGGCCGTACTACCTGCACCAGATGGACGTGGCCCAGGGCCTCGAGCACCTGCGCACGCCGATCCAGGCGGGGATCGACATCGTCCGGGCGATGCGGGGGTGGACCACCGGCCTGGCGGTGCCGCACCTCGCGGTGGATCTCCCCGGCGGCGGCGGCAAGGTGACGCTGAACCCGGACTACCTGGTCGAGCGCCGCCCCACGGAGACGGTCTTCCGCAACTGGGAGGGCCGGGAGTACGCGTATCCGGAGCCGGAGGAGACCGACCTCGTCTGTCCCTACGAGGCGGTGTTCTACGGCGAGGCGCCGGCCGCGAAGTAGGCGCGGTTCCGCCCGCGCGGCCGGGGGCGGATCACCCGGCGATCGGGCGGTTCGGGGCGCGGCCCTTGCTCCGGGGCTTCGCCGCCTCCTCCGCCTTCGCCTCCGCGATCCGGGCGGCGCGCTCCGCCAGCCAGGCCTTCGACCAGGCGGCGTACTCGCCCGCCTCGATCTTCGCCCGGACCGTGGCCATCAGGTCGAGGAAGAAGGTCAGGTTGTGGAGCGAGTTCAGCCGGTAGCTGAGCAGCTCCTGGGCGACGAAGAGGTGCCGCAGGTACGCGCGGGAGAAGGTGCGGCAGGTGTAGCAGCGGCAGGCCGGATCGAGGGGACGGTCGTCCTCGGCGAAGCGCGCGGCCTTGATCGAGAGCACGCCCTCGCTGGTGTAGAGGCGGCCGTTGCGCGCGGTGCGGGTGGGGAGCACGCAGTCGAACATGTCGATCCCGAGGCCGACGCAGGTGACCAGGTCCTCGGGGGTACCGACGCCCATCAGGTAGCGCGGCTTCTCGGCGGGGAGGTTCGGCGCCGCCTCCGCCACGCTGGCGTACATCTCCGGGATCGACTCGCCGACGCTGTAGCCGCCGAGGGCGTAGCCGGGGAGGTCGAGGGCGCAGATCTCCTCCGCGTGGCGCTGGCGGAGGTCGGGGAAGAGGCCGCCCTGGACGATGCCGAAGAGGTTCGAGGGGCCGTCGGGGTTCCAGGCCGCCTTGCAGCGGTGGGCCCAGCGGGTGGTGCGGGCCAGCGACGGCTCGAGGTAGGCGCGATCGCTCTTCGCCGGCGGGCACTCGTCGAAGGCCATGATCACGTCGGCGCCCAGGGCCTGCTGGATCTCCATCGAGGTCTCGGGGCCGATGAAGCGGGCCGAGCCGTCGAGGTGGGAGCGGAAGGTGACGCCCTCCTCGGCGATCTTCCGGGCCTCGGAGAGCGAATAGACCTGGAAGCCGCCGGAGTCGGTGAGGATCGGCCGGGGCCAGGCCATGAACGGATGCAGGCCGCCCCGGCGCTTCACCAGCTCGTGACCGGGCCGGAGGAACAGGTGGTAGGTGTTGCCGAGGACGATCTGGGCGCCGATGCGCTCGAGGTCGTCGGGGGCGATCGCCTTGACGCTGGCCGCGGTGCCCACCGGCATGAAGATCGGGGTCTCCACCACGCCGTGGGGCAGGTGCAGGCGGCCCCGGCGGGCGGCGGAGGCGGGGTCGGTGCGGAGCAGCTCGAAGTGCGCGGGCATGGTTCCTCGGGCGATCAGAGGACGAGCATGGCGTCGCCGTAGGAGTAGAAGCGGTAGCCCGTCTCCACGGCGTGGCGGTAGGCGTCGAGGAGCCGCTCCCGGCCGGCGAGGGCGGCGACCAGCATCACCAGGGTGGAGCGGGGGAGGTGGAAGTTGGTGATCAGGCCGTCGATCGCCCGGAAGCGGTATCCAGGATAAATGAAGATATCGGTGCGGCCCGGCCCCGGGGGCACGGTGCCGTCCTCCCGGGCCGCCGCCTCGAGGGAGCGGAGGGAGGTGGTGCCCACCGCGATCACCCGGCCGCCGGCGGCGCGGGTCCGGGCGATCGCCTCCGCGGTGGCGGCGGGGATCTCGTAGCGCTCGGCGTGCATCTTGTGGCCGCCGACGTCCTCGCCGCGGACCGGGAGGAAGGTGCCGGGGCCGACGTAGAGGGTGACCGTCGCCGTGGCCACCCCGCGGGCGGCGAGGGCGGCGAAGGTCGCGTCGGTGAAGTGGAGGCCGGCGGTGGGCGCGGCCACCGCCCCGGGCTGCCGGGCGAAGACGGTCTGGTAGCGGAGGTCGTCCTCCGGCGCCGGGGCCCGATTCAGGTACGGGGGCAGGGGCAGCTCGCCGATCCGCTCGACCTCGGTCAGGAGCGCGTCGGCGTCCCGGTCGAAGGCGACGTCGACGAAGCCCTCGCCGGCGAGAGCCAGCACCTCGGCCCGGAGGCCGTCGCCCTCGCCGAGGAGGAGCCGGCCGCCGGCGCGGAGCGGCTTCGACGAGCCGGCCATGCAGCGCCAGGCGGCCCGGCCGTTCCGCGGGGGCAGGGGTTCGGCGAGGAGCAGTTCGACCCGGCCGCCGGTTTCCTCTTTCCGGCCCCGGAGGCGGGCGTGGATCACCCGGGCGTCGTTCAGGACCAGGAGGTCGCCCGGGGCCAGGAGGGACGGGAGGTCGCGGAAGGCGCGGTCCTCGGTCGGTCCGCCGGCCTTGGGGAGGACGAGGAGCCGGGAGGCGTCACGCTCGGCCAGCGGGGTGCGGGCGATCCGGTCGTCGGGGAGGTCGAAGTCGAAGTCGGAGGTGCGCATCGTCGGGTGCCGCCCGGGCGGCGAGAGGCCTTCTAATACAACCGGGCCGGCGTGTCGCCTCCGCGCGGTCAGTACATCCGCCGGATCGACGCGCCGCGGTAGTAATGCGAGAGGATGCGCCGGTAGTCCCAGCCGTCGAGGGCGGCGGCCCGGGCGCCCCACTGGCAGAGGCCGGTGGCGTGGCCCTTGCCCCGGCCCTCGAAGTGGAAGGTGCGGCCACGCCGGGAAACCTCGAAGGCGAGGGAACCCAGGTCGCCGTAGCCGAGCGCCTTGCGGAACTTCACGCCGTCGATGGTCCGGGCCTGGGCGCCCTCGGGCTTCACCGACACCGTCCGGGCCCGGCCACTGGGGGTGCGGCTCGCCACCTCGACCCGCTCGATCGGACCCAGGCCCAGTCGCTTGCCCAGCTCGGCGGCGGAGAGGTCGAGGTGCCAGCGAGCCTGGGGTAGGTCGGATCCCTCCCGGCACTCCACCGACGACAGGTACGAAAGCGGCCGGCCCAACTCCTCGGCGCCGCCCGCGGTCTTTCCCCCGCAGGAGGCGAAGAAGTAGGCCTCGATCGGCTCGTGATCGAAGACCAGCACCTCGCCGGCCGTGGCCTTCACCGCCTCCCGGGTGCGGGGGTCCTCGCGGTGCACGCCGCCGTAGACCTGGGAGAGGACCGTGGCCCCGAGGTGGAAGGGCCGGCCCTCGCCCTCGAGCTTCTTGCGGATGGCGTAGGTCCGGGCCGCCACCGCCTGGGCCTTGAGCGCCTCGGGCGGAAACGCCGGGGGCATCTCGCTCCCCAGCACGGCGGCCAGGTACTCCTCGATCGCCAGCTCGTTGACGACGAGGAGGCCGCCGTCTTCGTCGAGGAGGACCTCGAGGGAGCCGCGGAGCGTCTTGCCGGCGGCGGTGATCGGTCCGTCGGCCCGGAGCTTGACCGCCACCGCGTGGGTGACGACGCCGCCCAGAACCACGCCGTCGTCGGCCCGGGTCAGCCGCGCCCGCCCGCCCTCGACCACCGCGTAGCTGCCGCCCTCGACCAGCGGCCGGGCCCGGAGCCCCGGTCCCTTCACCTCCACCGGTCCCGGCAGCCGCTCCGCGACGGCGATGCGCATCACCTCTTCCGCGCTGGCGGGGGCGGCACCGAGGACGAGGAGGGCGAGGAGCGGAGCGAGGAGGCGGCGCACCGGTCGAAGGTCGCACGGGGCCCGGGGGGCGTCCAGAAAGCCCCCGGCGAGGTCCGGCGGAAATGCTGCCCGGCCCCGGGCGGCCGGGGTTCCGACCGCGCGTCGCGGCGATGGGCCTGGACGTTGGTTGGCTCTGCCCTACGGGCTTCGCTACGCCCGGGCGAGCTCCGCGGCGCGGCGCCGGGGCGCCTTCCGGGCGGCGGCGGGTGCGGCGTCGAGCGGGAGCAGGATGCCCTCGTGCTCGAGGAGCCAGCGCTTGCGATCGAGCCCGCCGGCGTAGCCGACCAGGTGACCCCGGACCCCGACCACCCGATGGCAGGGGATCACCACGGGGATCGGGTTGTAGTGGTTCGCCAGGCCGACCGCGCGGCTCGCCCCGGCGTTGCCGAGGAGCTTGGCGAGGTCGCCGTAGGTGGCGGTGGTGCCGGCCGGGATGCGACGGAGCGCGTCCCAGACCCGGCGCTGGAACTCCGTGCCGCCGGGGTCGGCCTCGATGGCGTCGATGGCGTGGAGGTCGCCGGCGAAGTAGGCCCGGAGCCGGCCGGCGAGCCCGGCGGGATCGCGCCGCCGCCGCAGCGCGACCGGGCCGGCGCGGCGCACCAGCTCGGCCTCGAGCGGCTCGTCGCCGTACTCGATGGCGAGGAGCGTCTTACCGCGGGCCACCAGGGTGAGCGGACCGATCGGCGAGGCGAGCTGGGCGACATCGAGTTCGATCATCCGCTCCTCCGCTGGGACGGCCGGGCTCGCGGAGCGAAGCCCGAAGGGTGGAGCCCAACACCTCGAGGCCCTTCGCGCTGGTGTCTCCGTTCCGCGTCTCCGGTCTTGGAAACAGACTTCTAACACAGGAGGGGACTTGACGCCGGCGCCCGGGATCACCGGTCCGGCCATCGCCTCCCCGCCTGCTCGCGCTCCTCCCGCCCGCGGGCCTCCCTCCCGGGGCCGCGAGGACGTGGCCCGGTCGCGCGGGGTGCGCAGGCTTTTCGCATGCGCCCCATGGACCTCCTCCATTGTCGGCCCGGTCGGCTCCTCCATGGCGGAGCGATCTTCGGGCTGGTCAGCTGGCTCGCGATCCTCGCGCTCCTCGCCACGGTGCCCGGCATCGGCTTCGGCACGGTGCTCTCCGCCCTGGCGATGGCGGCCCTGTTCGCGCTGTTGCTGGTGACCCAGCGGGCGTGTGCCGTGCACGCGGGGCCGGAGGGGCTGTTCGCCCGGAGCCTGTTGCGGGTGGTGCACTGCCGGTGGGAGGCGGTGCATCGCCTGGAGGTGCGGCAGCTCTTGCCGGGCCTGCGCTTCTACCTCTTGGCCACCGCCTCGGGGCCGGTGGCCTTCTCCTCGCTCTGGAGCGGCCACCGGGAGCTGGTGGCGTTGGTGCGGGAGCGGGCCGGCTTGGCCTGAACGAGCCGCGAGCCGTCGGGCCGACGGCGCGGGCGCCCGATTCGCCGGCTCCACGATCACCGGATCCTGGCGATCGTCCGCCCGTCGCT
>JAEZJH010000183.1 GCA_023436385.1 Pseudomonadota bacterium | reverse complement strand
CCCGGATCCCGATCAGGATGAAGGTCGTTGGCAACTATCACGAGGTGGCGGTTTTCTTCGATTCGGTGGGCAAGCTGAAGCGAATCGTGAACGTGAGCGAGCTGAGCCTGAAGACGCCCGCCAAGCGCGCGGAGAAGATCGTGGTGAACGCCGAGTACACGGCGACCACCTTCCGGTTCCTGCCGCCCAAGGAAGCGGAGGCGGCCAAGGCCGGGCCGAAGAAGGGGAAGGGGAAGGGGAAATGAGGGCGATCCCGAAGCTCGCCGCCCTGGGGGCGCTCTCGCTGCTCGCCGCGGGCTGCGGCGACGACGCCGCCGCGCCCGCGCCGGATCCCGCCCCGGTGGCCAAGCCGGCGCCGAAGCCGGCGGCCCCCGAGCAGGCGCCCGCCGTCGAGGAACCGGTCGCCGAGTACGCCTACTCGGCGGTGGGGAAGCGCGATCCGTTCCGCTCCTTCTTCGAGGATTACGCGCTGGCGTCGGAGGCGAACGCCGGCGTCGCCGAACGCTGCGGGCCGCTCTGCCGCTGGGATCTCGAGCAGCTGAAGCTGGTGGCGGTGGTGTCCGGCACCACCACGCCGCTGGCGATGGTCGAGGACCCCGAGGGCCGGGGCTACTTCGTGCGGCGCGGCAGCTACATCGGCAAGCGGAGCGGAAAGGTCACCGACATCCGCCGCGATCTGGTGGTGGTCACCGAGCTGATCCGGCAGGAGAACCGGGTGATCCCCGCGAACACCGAGCTCCACCTCCGGCCGCCGGGCGAGGAGAAGGGGCGAGAAGAAGTCGTCGACCTCAGCTCACCGGAGGCGAGGCGCTGATGAGCGGATACCAGGGGTGGGCCGCCATCGCCGGGCCCGAGTCGTCGAGGGAGTGCGTGATGAGCCGAGTGGTACACCGGAGCCTCGGGCTGTTGGCCGCCGCGGCGCTGCTCCTCCCGGGGCTGGCGGCCGCGGAGGCGCCTACCGCGCCCGACGTGGTTCGCGTGCAGGCGGACGACGTCGTCGTGGAGCATCCGGCGAAGCGGGTGGTGGATGTGAGGGCCGCCAAGGTCGGCGCGGCGACGCGGGTCGACGTGATGGCCGACGGCGAGATCGGGCGCTGGGAGCTGACGGAGCTGAAGGATCCGCCGCGGCTCGCGCTGGATCTTCTGGGCGTGGTCAAGGCGCCGAAGGCGGTGAAGTCGCTGCCGGGGCCGCACCTCCGTACGGCGCGGTTCGGCAAGCATGCCGATCGGATCCGCGTGGTGCTGGACGGCGCGGCGGCGTCGGCGATGCCGGCCTACCGCATCGAGCGGACGGCTACCGGGCTAAGGCTCTGGCTCGGCGACGAGGGCGCGGTGGCGGAGGCGACGCCCGTCCCGGCGCCGGCCGCCGCCAAGGTGCTGGACGTCTCGTTCCGGCCCGACGGCGCCGCGCAGCTGGTGGAGGTGGCGATCACCGGCAAGGTCGAGCCGGAGGTGACCCGGCCCGAGCCCGGCGTGGCGGTGATGACCTTCGCCGGCGCGGAGCTGCCCGACTCGCTGCAGCGGTCGCTCGACACCTCGGCCTTTGGTGGTCCGGTGCGGACGGTCTCCTCGTTCGTGGATCCCGCCGACGGCCGGGTGCGGATCGTCGCCTCGCTGGCCGGTCAGGCCCAGGACCGGGTGACGGTGGAGGACGGCAAGCTCCGCTGGGCGTTCGCGGGCCCGGCGGTGGCCGAGGTTCGGGGCGGGACCCGGGCGGCGGGCTTCCAGACCTCGGCGCCGGCCGCGGCGCTGAACACGGCGTCGGGCGCCACCAAGTACCGGGGCCGGCGGGTCAGCTTCGAGTTCAAGGACATCGACATCCACAACCTCCTCCGCGTGATCGCGGAGGTGTCGAAGCGGAACATCGTCGTCTCCGACGAGGTGAAGGGCCGGATCACCATCCGCCTCCGCAACGTGCCCTGGGACCAGGCCCTCGACCTGATCCTGAAGACCAAGGGGCTCGGCAAGGAGGAGACCGGGAACATCATCCGCATCGCGCCGCTGAAGGTCCTCCAGGAGGAGGCCAAGATCCGCGCCGCCGCCGCGGCGGAGCGCGAGAACGAGCTGCCGCTCAAGGTCCGGATCATCCCGGTCAACTACGCGATGGCCAACGAGGTCGCGCCGAAGGTGAAGGACCTCCTCTCGAAGCGCGGCTCGCTCACCGTCGACCAGCGCACCAACACCCTGGTGGTGAAGGACATCGTCGACGTCCTCTCCAAGGCGGAGGGCCTGGTCCGGTCCCTCGACACCCAGACGCCGCAGGTCTTGATCTCCGCGCGGATCGTCGAGGCGGGCTCGAACTTCACCAGGGACATCGGCATCCAGTGGGGCGGGAGCCTCCAGGCCACCTCGGCCACCGGCAACCCTACCGGCCTCGCTTTCCCGTCGAACGTGACCACCGGCGGCGCGGTCCCGGGGGCGTACGGCGGCGGATTTGGCGTGCCGGCCCAGCCGAACTGGGCGGTCAGCCTCCCGGCCGGCATCGCCGAGAACGAGGGCGCCGGGATCGGCATGCACTTCGGCTCGGCGGGCGGCTCGGCGCTGCTCAACCTCCGGATTACCGCCCTGGAGAAGCAGGGCGTCCTGAAGACCGTGTCGGCGCCGCGGGTGACCACGCTCGACAACAAGGAGGCGAAGATCTCCCAGGGCATCTCGATCCCGTTCTCCCAGGTGTCGGCGGCTGGCGTGAACACGGTCTTCGTCGAGGCGCAGCTCGAGCTGCAGGTGACCCCGCACGTCACCGCCGACGGCTCGGTGCTGATGAAGATCAAGGCCACCAACAACCAGCCGAACCCGCAGCTCACGGGCGCCAACGGCCAGCCCTCGATCACCAAGCGCGAGGCGCAGACCGAGGTGCTGGTGCACGACGGCGACACCACGGTGATCGGCGGCATCTACACCCGGAAGACCTCGGATTCGGTGTCGAAGGTCCCGCTCTTCGGGGACATCCCGATCCTCGGCTGGCTCTTCAAGAACAAGAACACGTCGGACGAGCGGACGGAGCTGTTGATCTTCATCTCGCCGAGCATCGTCAACCGCGAGGCTTCGGTCGTCGCCGGCGGCTAGGCCGGATGAAGGGGTGCAGGATGAGGAAGAATCGGATCATCGGACTCCTGGCGGCGGTGCTCGCCGTGTCGGTGGCCGGCTGCGGCGACGTGGAGAGCACGGGGTTCCTGTCGCTGACGCAGGTGAGCGGGCTCGACTTCGAAGAGGGCGATTGCGGGGCGCCGAACAAGACGCTCGTGCCGGCGCTCGCCTACGACGCCGGCGTCGGGACGGCCAACGGGTCCTCGTACCTCCTCGGCCTTTGGTTGCAGAACAGCCTCGTGGCCAACGACGACACCGATGGGACCAGCACCGGTCGGATCAACACCAACCAGATCCGGATCAAGCGGATCGAGGTGAGCTTTACCGACCGCGAGCTCTGGGGTTTCCTGGACGAGAAGATCGACGTCTCGATGCCGTTCACTCTGGACACCGAGTCGGAAATCGGTTGGCCCACCGATGTCATTCCGCTCCGCTACGCAAAGGACATGATCGAGAATCCGAAGTCGCCGATCCGTCAGGAGCGCACGGGGTGGACGTCACTCCCGATCCGGATCAGGGCGGTCGGCGAACTGCTCGACGGAACCAAGGTGGAGTCGAACGAGTTCGACCTGACCTTGTCCGTCTGCAACCTCTGCAGCGGCGGGTGTCCTGAGGGCTATGAACCGAAGGGCTGTTCGAACGCCCAGCCGGACCTCTACAAGTGCGAGAAGGCCAAGTAGCCGGGGGTAGCGGGGCCGGTCTCCCCGGCCCCCCGCCGGCTTGACGCCCGAGCCGGCAGCCGGGTAGCTTGCGCGCGACTCGACGCAGGAGCGTGAGGAAGATGGGGTTTCGCGAGCACCTCGAGGACGTTTGTCGGGTCGAGGGTGCCGTGGCCGCGAGCGTCATGGGGTTCGACGGGATTCCGCTCGACACCGTGACGCCCGCCGAAACCCCCGTCGACCTCGACTCGCTCCTGGTCGAGCTGTCGGGGATGCTGAAGGACCTCCGGGAGGCGGCCGGGCGGCTGCAGACCGGGGAGGTGGGCGAGGTCTCGATCGGGACCGAGCGGCTCACCGCCATCCTCCGGCCGCTGAACTCCGAGTTCTTCGCCGTGCTGGCAATGAGACCGGACGGTAACTACGGGAAAGGCCGGTACCTCCTGCGGGTGGCCGCGCCCAGGCTGCAAGGCGAATTCTGAAGGATCACACGAGCGAGGCCCTCCGGGCCGGCGCATTGGCCGCGGGGCCGGTCGACCCGCGGCCGTTTCGTTGAAGGGAAGAGGTCATGGCCGACGTCATCGACACCAGCGAGTTCCGCAACGGTCTGAAGATCGAGATCGACGACCACCCCTACGAGATCGTCGAGTTCCAGCACGTCAAGCCGGGCAAGGGGTCGGCGTTCGTGCGGACCAAGTACCGCTCGCTGATCACGGGCAACACGCTGGAGAAGAACTTCCGGTCCGGCGACAAGTTCGTCCGTCCCGACATGGAGGAGCGGCCGATGCAGTTCCTCTACCGCGAGGGCGACGACTTCCACTTCATGGACCAGAAGACGTTCGACCAGACCTACATCCCCGAGTCCGCGGTGGGGAACGCCAAGAACTTCCTCAAGGAGAACACGGAGACGCACATCCTGTTCTACCGGGGGAAGGCGATCGGCATCACCATCCCCAACTCGATGGATCTCAAGGTCGTGAAGTGCGACCCGGGCGTCCGCGGGGACACGGTCTCCGGCGCGATGAAGCCGGCCACCTTCGAGACCGGCTACACCACCAACGTTCCGCTCTTCGTCAACGAGGGCGACGTCCTCAAGATCGACACGCGGACGGGCGCGTACCT
>JAEZJH010000167.1 GCA_023436385.1 Pseudomonadota bacterium | reverse complement strand
CGCCCCCGCCTCCGCCGCCTCCACCGCCGCCGACGGCGAGGGCGCGAAGGCGATCGCCCGCCGCCCGTACTCCCGCGCCTCGGCCACGATCGCCCCCACCGCCTCGCCCCCCAGCGCCCGGCCGCTCGGCGCCGGCTCCAGGGAGACGGAGCCGAAGGTCGGCCGCCGGTACTCGAACTCGACCCGGGCCGCCTTGGCCGCCTGCGAGGTCCGCTCGATCTCCGCGACCGCCGCCTCCTCCGGTTCGGGCAGGCCGCGGCCGTACGCGCGCTTCGCCCCATCCTTGATGGCGATCACCCGCCCGGTCCGGTAAAGCCGCGGCCCGCCCACCCGGCCCTCGCGCACCGCGCGGTTCAGCGCCTCGAGGTCGGCCTCCCGCACCGGCACCAGCGCCGTGGTCACGCCGGCCCAGAGCAGGGTCCCCGCCATCTGGCCGGCGTCGCCGTCGCGCTCCGCCCACGGCGGCGCGCCGTCCCCCAGGCCGAGCCGGACGTGGAGATCGATCAAGCCGGGGAGCAGGGTCCGCCCCTCCCCGTCGACCCGCTCCGCGTTGGCCGGCGCCGGCACCTCGCCGGGCGGACCGATGGTCCGGACCCGGCCCCCCTCGACCAGCACGTCCTGCGGCGGGAGCGGCTCGTCCCCGGTCCCGTCGAACACCCGGACGCCGGTGAACAGGATCGGCCGCGGCAAGGGCTCGCCCCGGGGCGCGCCGACCAGTGAGGGTCCCGGGCCCGCGCACGCGGAGACCGCCATCGCCAGGGCGACGAACGCACCGAGACCGCCCCGGGTCGCCTGGGCCGTCATCGCGGGATCCCCGGCCGGCTGCGACGGCGGTGGGCGAGGCGGTGCTGCCGCCGGGCCGAGGCCGCCTCCTGCTCCTCCCGGTCCTCGTCCGTCTCCAGGAGCAGCGGCACGATCACGTCCGGCCGCCCCTCGGCGGTGATCGCCGTGAAGGTGAGGAGCGCGGAGCAGCAGTGCCGCTTCTCGCCGGTGAGCGCGTTCTCGCTGTGGACCTCCACGCCCACCTCCAGCGAGTGGGCGAAGGTGGCGTTCACCCGGGCGGTGAGACCGGCCAGTTCGCCGACCCGGATCGGCGCGTGGAAGTGGAGCTCGTCCATCGAAGCGGTGACCATCGGTTTCCGCGCGTGGCGGATCGCCGCCATCCCCGCGCAGATGTCGATCCACTGCATCACCCTGCCGCCGAACGCGGTCCCCAGGGTGTTGGCATCGGAGGGGAGCACGAGCTCGTTCATCTCCGTCGTGGACTCCCGCCGCGGCTTCGCCTGCTCGATCATTGGTGCCCTCCCGCACGTTCGGCCGATCGTAGAGAAAGCGCCGGCCCGGCGAAACCGGCCTTTCGCCGGCGCCCGGAATCCCGCACCTCACCGGGGAGGTTCCGACCGCCCGCCGATCGTCCACCCCCGGTCATTTACGCGGGCGGTGGTGGCGCGAACCCTCCACTCCCGGTATGAGCCGCGGGTTACCCACCGCAGCACTGGAGGCCCGATGGCGCTCGAATGGACCCCCGACCTCGCGGTCGGCCACGAGGAGATCGACCGGCAACACCGGGAGCTGTTCGAGCAGGTCAACCGGATCCTCGCGGCGATGGAGGAGGGGCGCGGCCGGGACGAGGTCGAGCGCACCCTCGGCTTCCTCTCCGACTACCTGGTGGCGCACTTCAAGGCCGAGGAGCGGCAGATGGCGCTCCACGGCTACCGGGCGATCACCGCCCACGTGGCGGAGCACGGGGCCTTCGTGAAGCAGGTGCTGGCGCTGCGGGATCGCTTCCGGGCGGGCGGCGCGACCATGGAGCTGGCGCTGGAGCTCCAACGGCTGGTCTGCGGCCTGCTCGCCGACCACTTCCTGAAGGCCGATCAGGCCCTGGCCGGCTTCCTGCGCCGGCAGCGCTGACCGGGCGTCGGACGTCTTGACCTCGGACCCCGGGTTTTGAAAGGGTTCCGGGCCATGGAACCCGTTCGCTACCACGTCCGAACCCCCGATCCCCAGAACCACCTCTTCGCGGTCGAGGCCCGCTTCCCGCACGTCCCCGCCGGCGAGCCGCTGGTCTTCGCGCTGCCGGTCTGGACGCCGGGCAGCTACCTGGTCCGCGAGTACGCCCGCCACGTCGAGGGCGTCGAGGCCCTGGACGCCGCCGGCCGCCCGCTCCGCGTCGAGCGGCACGACAAGGCCGGCTGGCGGATCGAGCGGCCGTCCACCCCCGGCCCGCTCACCCTGCGCTGGAAGGTCTACGCCCGGGAGCTGACCGTCCGCACCAGCTACCTCGACGATGAGCTGGCCTACTTCAACGGCACCAACCTCTTCCTCACCCACCCGGAGTTCCGGAACGCGCCGGCGCTCCTCGCCGTCGACGCCGCCCCCGGCCACCGGGCGGTGGTCGCCCTCCCCGAGGGGCCGGACGGCTACCGCGCCGCCGACTACGACGTCCTCGTCGACGCGCCGGTGATGATCTCCGCGGGCCCGGTGGCGGAGTTCGCCGTCCGCGGCGTGCCGCACCGGGTGGCCTTCTCCGGCCCCGGCAACTACGACCTCGACCGCGTCGTCCGGGATCTTTCGCGGATCGTCGAGGCGGAGGCGGAGCTGTGCGGCGGCCTCCCCTACGACCGCTACGACTTCCAGGTGATCCTCACCGACAAGGGCCGGGGCGGCCTCGAGCACCTCACCTCGAC
>JAEZJH010000136.1 GCA_023436385.1 Pseudomonadota bacterium | reverse complement strand
GTACCAGGGTCGACCAGGGCCCGGAAGCCGCCGCCCGCTCCGCCGCGAGTCGCACCACCTGCCGCCGGGTCTCCGGCGCCGGCAAGGAGTGTTCGTCCACCTCGCGAAGCGAGCCGTAGACGCCGGTGGTGGAGAGCAGGACCAGCCGGGCCGGCCGGTCGCCCAGGGCGGCGACCAGGAGCGCGGTGGGATCGAAGGGCCCGTCGGCGCGCTCGAGCGAGGGGATCGAGTGGAGCACCCGGGCGCCCGGGGCCACCGCCGCGAGGGCGGGCGCGGGATCGAGGGCGTCGAGCCGGTGCACGGCGGCGCCGGAGGCGGCGAGGTCCGCGAGCCGGGCCGGATCACGGGCGGTGACGTGGATCTCGTGTCCCGCGGCGAGGAGCAGCCGGGCCACCCGGGCGCCGGTGTAGCCCGCCCCGAGGATCCAGATCGGCGCGGTCACTTACCCACCTGTCGCAGCCGGTCGAGCCGGAGCCGATGACGCGCATCGAAGAGCCGGCGGAAGGCGAGGAGCGTCACCCCCAGGCCTCCCAGCGCCGTGGCGGAGGCGATCATGAACATGATCACCAGCTGGTAGCGGACGGCGTCGTGGGGCTCGGCGCCGGCGAGGATCTGGCCGGTCATCATCCCCGGCAGGCTGACCAGCCCCATCACCACCATCGAGTTGAGGGTGGGGATCATCCCGGTGCGGAGGGCGGCGCGCAGCTCCTCGTGGGCCGCTTCCCACCGGGTGGCGCCCAGGGCGAGGCGGGTCTCCACCGGTCCGCGGCGGCTGTCGAGATCCCCCAGGAACCGCTCGAGGGCCAGGGTGATCCCATTCAGCGTGTTGCCGAGAACCATGCCGAGGAGGGGGATCAGGTACTGCGGATCCCACCAGGGGCTGGGGCGGACGATGCCGGCGAGGGCGATGCCGGTGACCAGGAAGGCCGCGCCCAGCACGGAGACCAGGCTGTCCCAGGTGATCCCGGCGAAGCGCCGGGTGGTGCGGCCCACCGCGGCGTGGCCGGCGAGGCTCGCCATCAGTACCGCGAGGAGCAGTACCGGGAGGGGCCGGTCGAGGGCGAAGACCCAGCGCAGCACCTCGCCGACCAGGAGCAGCTGCACGACCATCCGCAGGGAGGCCCAGAGGAGGCGCCGGGTGAGGCCGAGCCGGAGCACCGTGGAGAGGACCAGGTTGGCCCCGAGGAGTCCGGACGCGAGCACCAGCTCCAGGGTGCCGATGCGCAGGTAGGCGTCGTTCACGGTGCCCCCAGGGCCAGCCGCCGGGTGGCCAGCCGCTCCACCAAGGCGGCTTCGTGGGCGACGAAGACGCAGGCCCGTTCGCCCTCGCCGAGGTAGGCGAGGAGCGCCCGCTCGGCGGCGGCGGCGGCAGCCGGATCGAGCGAGGCGGTGGCCTCGTCGAGCAGCAGCACCTCCGGCTCGAGGAGGAGCGCCCGGACCAGGGCGACCAACTCCGACTCGCCGCCCGAAAGCACCGAGGTCGGGCGGGAGAGGAACGACTCGTCGCGGCCGAGGGCGCGGAGGAGTCGTAGTGCCCGCTCGCGGGGAAAGCCCGCGGTGCGGTGGGTCCGGAAGGCGAAGGGCGCCGCGAGATCCGCCGCCACGGTGTCGGCGAGCGGGGCGGGGCGCTGGTGGAGGTAGACCACCCGGGAACGGAACCACGGGATCGCCCGGCCCGAGCGCTCGCGCCCCCGGTAGAGCACCCGGCCTTCGGCGGGATCGAGCAGCGCCAGGGCCCGGAGGAGGAGCGTCTTCCCGGTGCCGGAGGGGCCGGTGACGGCGAGGCGCTCGCCCGGGAAGAGGTCCAGGTCGAGGCCGCGGAAGAGGACCCGCGGGGCCTCGGCGCGGGCGGGGTCGTGGTCCCGGACCTGCCGGCCCAGGCCGCGGGCGGAGAGGAGGGCGTCGGTCACGGCGGTAACATCCGTCACATCGGTCACGTCGGGCACGTCGGGCACGTCGGGCACGCTACCCTCGTTCGGCGGCACGGGCGAGGGCTTCCGTGCCCGGTTTTCCACATCCGGTTTTTTGCCCGGGTGCTATCGCCGGGGGAGAGTCGCCAGGCCCCCATGCGACCACCGCTTGCCCTCGCCCTCCTCGTCCTTTCCGCCGCCCTCCCGGCCGACGCCGGTGCCCGGGCGCCCGCGAAGGAGCGGCCGGCGGCCGACGCCACGGCCGAGCGGATCCGGGCCTACGACGAGGCGCGGGAGGAGCTGTTCGCCCTCGAGGCCGACCCGAAGCGCCGGCAGTTCCGGCACCACTGGCTCAACCTGGCGAAGCGGTTCGACCGGATCGGTGAACGCCGGGATCACCCGCGACGCTGCGAGGCGCTCTTCAACGGCGGACGGTTGTATGCGGGGTTGGCCGAGCTCTCGTATCTGGGCGACGACCGGCGCGAGGCGGTGAAGCGGTACCGGCAGCTGGTGCAAGCCTGTCCCAAGTCGCGCCTCGCCGACGACGCGTTGGTGCGCGCGGCGGAGTTGCTCGCCCCCAGCGATCCCACGGGCGCCCGGGCCGAGCTCGACCGGCTCCTCCGGACCTATCCCCGGGGAGACATGGCTCCTCGGGCCCGGGAGCTGGCCGCGACGCTGAAGGGGGAGGAGCGGCAGCTGGCCAAGGCCTCGCCGCCGCCGAAGCCCGTCACGCCCGAGCCGCCGAAGACCGATCGCTCCGTGGGATCGGCGCCGGCTGCCGCCCGGGACTCCCGGAAGGCCGAATCCCCGCCGGTCGCCGCGCGCGCTCACCCCCCGGCGCCCGCCTCCGGCACCTCGTACCGTGTCGGCGGCCCCGGGCC
>JAEZJH010000063.1 GCA_023436385.1 Pseudomonadota bacterium | reverse complement strand
CACCGCGCCGTCGGGCCCGCTGAACTTCATGTTGGCGGGGTCGTTGTTCCACTCGACCTCCTTGCGGCAGAGCTTCTGGAGGCCGTCCCAGTCCCGACGGTTGAAGCAGTCGTAGCACTGTTTGATCATCGCGATGTTCTCGTTGGTCGCCATCGATACCCCCTGGGAAAAGCGGCGGAGACCGCACCGGCAGGGCAAGGTGGGAACTCGGGCGGCCGCCGGACCATCGCCCCGGGGGGGCCTCGCCCGGTCGGACGGGGACCCGGGAGGCGGGCTCCCCAAGGGCGGCGCCGGGAGGGGCGCCCCGAGACGCCCCGAGAGCCGATCGGCGCAGGTGAAGCGCGCCCCCGGGGAGGTCACGAGGCCAGGACCCGGGCCCGGAGGAGCAGCGCCGTCGTCGCCAGGGCGCCGGCGGCGACCAGGCCGGTCTTCCACGGGCTCCGGGGCCGCGGGCCCACGCCGGCGGTGACCCAGCCCCGCTCCGGATACGGGGCCTCCGGTCCGTCCGGGCCCTGGAGCTTCGCCAGCCGCAGCACCTGCGCGAAATGAAGCGCCCGGCGGTCGGTGTGCTGGGCGATCTGCTCGCGGCAGGAGAAGCCGTCGGCGATCACCAGGGTGGTCTTGGGCGCCCCGCGGACGGCGGGGAGGAGGTTCCGCTCGCCGCAGCGCGCCGCCACCTCCGCCTTCGCTCCCCGTTCGAAGCCGAAGGAGCCGGCCATCCCGCAGCAGCCGGGCTCGGGCTGCTCCACCGTGAGGCCGAGGCGCTCGAGGAGCGCGGGGCCCACGGCCTCGAAGCCGAGGACCGACTTGTCGTGGCAGTGGCCCTGGAGGATCGCCGGCCGCTCCAGGCGGGGAAGCTCCAGGCCGTCCCCGTGCCGGTCGAGAAACTCCCCGAAGGTGAACACCTGGCGCGAGAGCCGGCGGGCGGCGGGGTCGTCGGGAAACAGGTTCGGCAGCTCGTCGCGAAACACCGCCACACACGAGGGCTCGAGGCCGACCACCGGCACGCCGGCCTCGATCGCCGGGCCGAGCCGCCGCAGGTTTCGCCGGAGGAGCCGCTTGGCGGTGGGGAGCATCCCGAAGTCGTAGAGGGGCCGGCCGCAGCAGAGCCGGGCCCGGGGCACCTCCACCGCGAACCCCGCCTCCTCGAGGACCTCCAGCGCCGCCCGGGCCGTCTCCGGGAAGAAGTGGTTGTTGAAGGTATCCGGATACAAGAGAACCCGCCGGGTGGCGCGAGCCGCCCGCGGACCCCGCCGGCGGTGCCAGGCCTGGAAGGTCTCCGGGGCGAAGCGGGGGATCCGGCGCTCGGGAGCGATGCCACCCAGGCGCCGGGCGATCGTGGAGAACGGCGGGGTGCTCCCCAGGGCGTTGGCGAGGCCCGGGGCGAGGGCGGCGAGCTGCGCCCAGACCATCACCAACCCCATCGCATACGCGGCGGGGGGCCGGGGCCGGCCGGCGTAGTAGTGGGAGAGGAACTCCGCCTTGTAGGTGGCGAGGTCGACGTTGACCGGGCAGTCGCCCTTGCAGCCCTTGCAGGCGAGACAGAGGTCGAGGGCCTCGGCGACGTGGCGATCCCTCCAGCGGACCTGGTCGTCCCGCCGGTGGGTCCCGGCGTCCCGGGGATCGGGGGCGAGCACGTCGCCGGCGAGGAGCTCGAAGAGCAGGTGGGCCCGGCCGCGGGTGGAGTGTTTCTCCTCCCGGGTGACCATGTAGCTAGGACACATCGTGCCACCGCCCTCCCGGCGGCACTTGCCGACGCCGACACACCGGAGCGTTGCCCGGGCGAAGCTCCCGTCGTCGTCGGCGAACCGGAAGTGGGTCGCCGGCCGGGCCGGGCGATACGCCGCGCCGAGCCGGAGGTTCTCGTCGATCGGGTACGGATTCACCACCTTGCCCGGATTCATCTTTCCCACCGGGTCCCAGATCCCCTTGAACTCCCGGAAGGCCTGGACCAGCCGCTCGCCGAACATCCGCGGGAGAAACTCGGCCCGGGACTGGCCGTCGCCGTGCTCCCCGGAGAGCGAACCGCCGAAGGAGAGCACCAGGTCGGCGGCGTGGGAGAGGAAGTCCCGGTACTTGGCGATCCCCGGGGCGCTGGCCAGGTCGAAGTCGATGCGGGTGTGGATGCAGCCGTTTCCGAAGTGGCCGTAGAGGGCGCAGCCGTAGCCGAAGCGGTCGAGGAGCCGGCGCAGCTCCCGGAGATACACGCCGACACGCTCGGGCGGCACCGCCGAGTCCTCCCAGCCTTCCCAGGCGTCCGGGTGCCCGGGAACCCGGGCGGTGGCGCCCAGGCCCGACTCCCGGACCTCCCAGAGCCGACGCATCGTCCGGGAATCCGAGAACACCCGGGTCGCGGGACCGCCGGGCCGGGAGTGGAGCCAGGCGGCCGCCTCCTCCGCCCGCTCCCGGGCCTCCATCGCCGTCTCGCCGCCGAACTCGAGATACAGGACCCCGCCCCCCGGCGGCAGCAGGTCGAGGGAGGTCGGATGCAGGTTCTTCAACCGGGACTGGAAGATCAGCCGGTCATCCAACCCCTCGAGGCCGAGGGGCCGGAAGCGCGCCGCCAACTCCGGGACGTGGTCGCCGGCCTCGAAGACGGTGGGGTAGCCCAAGACCAGGAGCGACCGATGGGGCGGCGAATCGACCAGCCGGACCTCGGCCTCGAGGAGGGTGACGCAGGTGCCCTCGGTGCCCACCAGCGCCTTGGCGACGTCGAACCCGTTCTCCGGGAGGAGCGCGTCGAGGTTGTATCCGGAGACACGGCGGGGGATCTTCGGATACCGGGCCCGGATCTCGTCGGCGTGGCGATCCCGTAACTCGCGAAGCCGCCGGTAGAGCTCGCCGCGGCGGCCGCCGCCCCGCTCGATCCGGCGCAGCTCGTCCTCGCCCGTGGGCCCCACGGTGAGCCGCAGCCCGTCGTAGGTGAGCACCTCCAGGGAGCGGACGTTGTCCTCGGTGCGTCCCCAGGCCTGGGAGTGCGTTCCGCAGGAGTTGTTGCCGATCATCCCGCCCAACGTGCAGTGCGTATGCGTCGAGGGATCGGGGCCGAAGGTCAGGTGGTAGCGCTCCGCGGCGGCCCGGAGGTCGTCGAGGATGCAACCCGGCTCCACCCGGGCGGTCTTGCCCACGGGATCGACCGACTTCACCCGGTGCAGGTACTTGGACCAGTCGATCACCACCGCGACGTTGCAGCACTGACCGGCGAGGCTGGTGCCGCCGCCCCGGGAGAGGACCGGGGCCCCGTGTTCCCGGCAGAGCGCCACCGTCCGCGCCGCCGCCTCCACGGTACGGGGGACGACCACGCCGATCGGCACCTGGCGGTAATTGGAGCCATCGGTGGCGTAGAGGGCGCGGCTCCCGTCGTCGAAGCGCACCTCCCCGTCGATTTCCTCCCGGAGCGCCGCTTCGAGCGACCCCGCCTTCGCCCCGCGCCGGCTCCGGCGCTCGCCGAGGGGGCCGCGCCGCGAGGGACCGGCCGGGATCGGCGCCGGGGGCCGGGGCCAGGGGGCGACGGGCGGGGCCGGCGCGGGACGGAACGGATCGCCGAGGAGGGGAAGTCGCATGCCGGGAACCTCGCGAAACAGCTACGCAGCTAGATTTGGAATTTGTCCGCCTCGGCCCGCCGGAGCTCCAGGCCCAGGCCGGGAAGGGAGAGATCGGCCTCGAGCGCCCCGTGGCGCGGCACCGGGGCCCCGTCGAAGAGCTGCTCCTCGATGCGGACGTGATCGTGGAACCACTCGAGGGGCCGGAGCTGCCCGGGGGCGGCGAGGCAGGCATGCAGGTGGACCGCCGGCGCGGTGTGGGAGGAGAGGGGGATGCCGTGGGTGTCCGCCACCGCCGCCGCCGCGAGGAACCCGGTGATCCCGCCGCAGCGGGTGGCGTCGGCCTGGAGCACGTCCACCGCGCCGGCGGCGAGCAGCGCCGCGAAGTAGGGCACGTCGAAGCCGTACTCGCCGGCGGCCACCTCCATCCCCGCCGGCGCCCGCTGGCGGATTCGGTGCAGGCCCCGGTGATCGTCCGAGGAGACCGGCTCCTCGAACCAGGAGACGCCGTGGCGGGCGAAGTCCTCCGCGAAGGCGAGGGCCTGCTTCACCGCGTAGGCGCCGTTGGCGTCGACGTAGAGCCCGACCTGGTCGCCGATCGCCTCCCGGGCGATTCGCACCCGCTCGACATCGGCCCCCGGATCCCGCCCGACCTTCATCTTCACCTGCCGGAGGCCGAGGGCCGCCCAGGTCCGGAGTTGCGCGGCGAGCCGCTCCGGACCGTAGGAGGTGAAGCCGCCGCTCCCGTACAGCTCGACCCGTTCCCGCCGCGGGCCGAGGAGGGTAACGAGCGGTAGGTCGAGGAGCTTGGCCTTCAGATCCCAGAGCGCCACGTCCACCGCGGAGATGCCCATTTCGACCAGGCCCGGGGCCCCGGCGTTCCGGGCCTCGCGGCGCATCGCCAGGTTCAGCGCCTGTGGGGCGAGGGCGTCCCGGCCGATCACCACCCGGGACAGCGTGGTCTCGATCACCGCCGCGGCCGCCGGGTGGGCGTAGGTGTAGCCCAGGCCCCGGCGTCCCCCACCCTCGACCTCCGCCGTCACCAGGACGGTCTCGTTCCAGGCGAAGGTCCCGTCGGATTCCGGCGCATCGGTGGGGATCCGGTAGGCCGACACCTCGATCCCGGAGACCGGAACCGCCTCGCCACCGAACCGCGTCGCCACCGCCCCCTCCCTTCCCGACCTCGCCTCGCGACCGCGCTCCTCACGACCCGAACTTGCCGCCGACCCAATCGCGGAAGGTCTGGCGGATCAGGTGGGCCTCCTCCGGATCGCCCTTCCACAGGGTCTCCGCGAACTTCTTCGCCTGCTCCACGGTGATGTGGGGCGGCAGCGGCGGCACCTCCGGATCGACCCGGGCCTCCACCACCACCGGTCGATCGGCCCGGAGCGCCTCGTCCCAGGTCCGGCCCACCTCCTCCGGCCGCTCGATCTTCAGGCCCCGAAGTCCCAGCGACTCCGCGTAGGCGGCGTAGGGGAACTCCGGCACGACCTGCGCCGCGGGGAACTTGGGGTCTCCGGTCATCACCCGCTGCTCCCAGGTCACCTGGTTCAGGTCCCGGTTGTGGAGCACCAGCACCACCAGCCGCGGGGACTTCCACTGTCTCCAATAACGCGAGATGGTGATCAGCTCGTTCAGCCCGTTCATCTGCATCGCCCCGTCGCCGGCGAGGGCGAACACCGTCCGCTCCGGATAGGCGAACTTGGCGGCGATCGCATACGGCACCGCCGGACCCATGGTGGCGAGGTTGCCGGAGAGCGAGGCCATCATCCCCGGACGCATCCTCAAGTCCCGGGCGAACCAGTTGGCGGAGGAGCCGGAGTCGGCACAGAGGATGGCGCCGTCGGGGAGGCGCGGCGACAGCTCCCAGAAGACGAGCTGCGGGTTGACCGGCTTGGCCGGCATCCGCGCCCGGCCCTCGAGGGTCTTCCACCAGTCGGCGACGTCGCGCTCGATCTTCTCCCGCCAGCTCCGATCGGCCTTCCGCTCGAGGAGCGGCACGAGCGCCCGGAGGGTCTCCTTGGCGTCGCCCACCAGGTTGACCTCCATCGGGAAACGGATGGAGAGCATCCGCCCGTCGAGATCGATCTGCACCCCGCGGGCCTGGCCCTCCTCCGGCAGGAACTCGGAGTAGGGGAACGAGGAGCCGACCATCAGCAGGGTGTCGCACTCGTTCATCAGGTCCCAGCTCGGCTTGGTGCCGAGGAGGCCGATCGAGCCGGTGACGAAGGGCAGGTCGTCGGGGAGCGCTGCCTTGCCGAGGAGCGCCTTGGCCACGCCGGCGCCCAGGAGGTCGGCCACCTGCACCACCTCCTCGCCGGCCCGGAGGGCGCCGGCGCCGATCAACATCGCCACCCGCTTGCCGGCGTTGAGCACGGAGGCGGCGGCGCGGAGGTCGGTATCGGTGGGGATCACCCGCGGGTGTGCGTAGCCGCGGCCGGAGTGCACGGTGCCGTGTTTCCGGGGCGGCAGGTGGACCGCCTCCTCCTCCTGCAGGTCGTGGGGGACGATCACCGTGGTCACCGTCCGCTCCGCGATGGCGATCCGCACCGCCCGGTCGATCAGGTGGCGGAGCTGCGCCGGCGTGGTGGCCTGGTGGACGTATTCGTGGGAGACATCCTTGAAGAGCGAGATGAGATCCACCTCCTGCTGGTAGTTCCCGCCGATCGCCGCCCGGGCCTGCTGGCCGACGATCGCCACCACCGGCCGGTGATCCAGCTTGGCGTCGTAGAGGCCGTTCAGGAGGTGGATCGCCCCCGGGCCGGAGGTGGCCAGACAGACGCCCACCTGCCCGGTGAACTTGGCATGGGCGCAGGCCATGAAGGCGGCCATCTCCTCGTGGCGGACCTGCACGAACTCGAGGGGATGGTCGCTGTCACGCGAGCGATCGAGGGCGCCCATCAGCCCGTTGATACCGTCGCCGGGGAAACCGAAGATCCGCCGGATCCCCCAGGAGTGCAGGCGCGAGAGGATGTAGTCGCCGCAGAGCCGAGCCATGCGCCACCTCGATCGGTCGGAGCCCGGAAGGCGTCGCGGGGGCGCCGAGTCATCGCTCGCCCGGAGTGCCACGAGCCGCCCGTCTCCGGCGGAGAACGTGGGCATCGCCGCCGGGGCTTGTCTCGGGTAGTACGGCGGAGGCGCGGGGAACCGGGCGGACCCTACTTCGGCGGGCCTTCCAGGCCGGGCGGGAGCAGGGGGGGCGGCTCCCGGGTCGCCACGTCGGCGGCGGTGAGGACGACGAGGAGCAGCACGAAGAAGAGCCCGGTCGCCGCCACCGTCCGCACCGAGGCGTGGGAGGTGTCCAGCTCCATGTAGTGCCGGGCGACGAGCCCGGCCTTGATCGCGGCGATGCCCAGGGCCACCGCCACCGAGAACGGGCCGAGCGGAAGGAACGCCAGGCCGAGGCTCAGGCCGGCCAGGGCGAGGAGCACCACGCCGAGGAGCACCAGGCTCCGGATCGAGGGGCCGTGGCTCACGTGTGTCTCCCCAGCAGGTAGAACATCGGCCAGAGAAAGATCCAGATCAGGTCGACGAAATGCCAGTACAGCGCCACCAACTCCGCGCGGTGGGCGCCGTGGCGGCCGACCTGCCGGCGCCGGGCCCAGATCGCCGCCCAGGCCAGGAGGCCGATGCCGACGATCACGTGGAGGGCGTGGAGCCCGGTCATCCCGAAGTAGAGGGTGAAGAAGATCGGGTAGCCGGGCTCCGGGTGCTCCGCGAAGAAGCGACCGGCGCCGCCCGGGAAGATCCCCTCCTCGAAGTGCAGCGCGTATTCGGTCCCCTTCACCGCCAGGAAGACCAGCCCGAGGGCGGCGGTCACCGCAAAGAGGGCGGCGCCGGCGCCAGCCCGGTCGCGCCGGAAGAGGGCGACGCCCACCGCCGCCAGCGTGCTTCCGCCCAGGAGGATGGCGGTGTTGAGCGAGCCCAGCACCACCGCGTTGTGCTTCACCGCACGGTCGAAGACGGCGGCGTGTTCGAGCCGATAGCCGGCGAAGAGGGTGAACAGCGCCGCGAAGAAGAGCAGCTCCGAGGCGAGGAAGATCCAGAGCCCCAGGCGCCCGGCGTGTTCCTGCTTGGGGAGATCCTCGAAGTGCTCCTCAAGGACGGGCCGGTAGTTCGGCATCGCGGGGCTCCGGAAGCGGCCGGTGGTAGTCGTAGGCGCCCACCTCGAAGTCGGGCGTCTCTCCCGGGAAGTTGTGGGGCGGCGGCGGCGACGAGGTCCGCCACTCGAAGCCGCGGGAGCCCCAGGGATTCGGGCCGGCCTTCGGGCCGTAGGCCAGGGACCAGGCGAGATAGCCGAGGGTCACCAGGAAGCCGGCGGCGAGGAGCCACGAGCCGCCGGTGGAGGCGGCGTGGAGCGCCTGGAAGTGCTCCGGGTAATAGTAGTAGCGCCGGGGCATCCCGCCGTTTCCCAGGAGGAATTGCGGAAAGAAGGTGACGAAGAAGCCGAGGAACACCAGCACCGCCGAGACCAGCCCCCAGCGCTCCGCGTACCTCCGGCCGGTGATCTTTGGCCACCAGTAGTGGAGCGCCGCCAGGTAGGCGGTGAGGGACCCGCCGACCATGATGAAGTGGAAGTGGGCGACCACGAAGTAGGTGTCGTGCCAGTGGACGTCGAGGCTGGAGGTGGCCACCGCCACCCCGGTCATCCCCCCGAACACGAAGAGAAACAGGAAGGCAAAGACATAGGCGAGCGGGGTGGTGAGGGAGATCGAGCCGCGATAGAGCGTCCCCACCCAGGTGAACACCTTGATGGCGGAAAAGATCGCCACGAACATCGAGAGGATCCCGAACACCCCGGCGTCGAAGGTGGACATCCCCGCGGTGAACATGTGGTGGCCCCAGGTGAGGAAGCCGATGAAGGCGATCCCGAAGGTGGAGATGGCGATCGCCAGGTAGGAGAGCGGGTTCTTCCGGGCGAAGGTGGTGACCACCTCGCTGACCACGCCCATCGCCGGCAGGATCATGATGTAGACCGCCGGGTGCGAGTAGAACCAGAAGATGTGTTGGAACAGCACCGGGTCCCCGCCCCGGGCCGGATCGAAGACGCCCCAGGTGAAGACGTGGTCGAAGGTGACCAGGAGCAGGACCATCCCCAGGACCGGCGTGGCCAGGACCTGGATGATGCTGGTGCCGTAGAGCGCCCAGGCGAAGAGCGGGATGCGCAGGTAGCCGAGCCCCCGGGCCCGCAGGGTGTGGACGGTGACGATGAAGTTGAGGCCGGTGAGGATCGACGACCAGCCGAGGAGAAACACGCCCAGGAGCACCGGCGCCACCGCGGTGTAGGTCTCCGCGGAGTAGGGGACGTAGAAGGTCCAGCCGGTGTCGGCGCCGGCCCAGAGCATCCCCCCGAAGGTCACCACGAATCCGGCGACGTATAAATAGAGACTCGCCAGGTTGATCCGGGGGAAGGCCACGTCCCGGGCGCCGAGCATGAGCGGGAGGAGGAAGTTCCCGAAGCCGGAGGGGATCGAGGGGATGAGGAAGAACCAGACCATGATCACGCCGTGGAGCGTGAACAGCCGGTTGTAGGCCGACGGGCCGACGATGGTCTCCCCGGGGGTGAGGTGTTCGATGCGGATCAGCATCGCGAACAAGCCGCCCAAGAACAGGGCCAACGCGGTGAAGACCAGGAACCAGACGCCGATCCGCTTGTGGTCGGTGGTGACCAGCCAGGAGCGGATGGTGGTGGCCTCGTTCAGATACGTCTTCATCGCGTCTCGCTTCCCGGGGGCAACGGAGGCACGGCGATCCCCGGGGGCTCGGGGTGGGTG
>JAEZJH010000014.1 GCA_023436385.1 Pseudomonadota bacterium | reverse complement strand
GCCTTCCACCGTGGCGCGGGCCAGCGCCGCCGCCGCCCGGGTCCAGGCCAGGGCCTCGGCGCCGAGGCCCGGGCGCTGCCGATCGCGGCCGTAGCCCACCAGCTCGAAGGCCCGGCCGGTGAGGACGGAGAGGGCCAGCGCGGCCCGGAGGGCCTCGTCGGCCCCGGGGCCCCCGCCGTCGATGCGCACCTCGGGAAGCCGGTCCATGGGTGGAGCCAGGGTAGGCGATGGCGGCCGGGGCGGCAACGAAGGAGGTGGCGATGGACGCGGGCCGTGCGCCTTGCGATAACGCCGCCCGTGTGGACCGCCCTGGTCATCTTCGTCCTGACCTACCTGATCATCCTCGGGCAGAAGCTGCCGTTCCTGCACCTCGACCGGCCCTCGGGTGCGGCCACCGGAGCCGTGCTGATGGTGGCCCTCGGCGTGGTGACGCCGACGGAGGCCTACCTCGAGGCCGTCGACCACGCCACCCTGGTGCTCCTCCTCGGGATGATGGTGGTAACCGGCTACCTGGCGGAGGCGGGCTTCTTCCGTTGGGCGTCCTACGCGACGCTGAAGAGCGCCGGCACACCGCGGCGGCTCCTCGCCGGGATCACCCTGCTCTGCGCCGTCCTCTCCGCCTTCGTGGTGAACGACACCGTCTGCCTGATGGTGGCGCCGCTGGTCCTGCAGGTGGTGGACGACGCCAAGCTGCCGCCGCTCCCGTTCCTCTTCGCGGTGGCCTTCGGCGCCAACGCCGGCTCGGCGGCGACGCCCACCGGCAACCCGCAGAACATGATCGTGGCCACGCTCTCCGGCCTCCCCTACGCCACCTTCACCGCGGCCCTGGGGCCGGCCGCGATCGCCGCCACGTTGGTGGTGCTGGGCGTGCTCCTCTGGAGCTTCCGGAAGACCCTGCCCTCGGGGCCGCTCCGGCCGCTGGGGGTGCCGCCGCCGCCGGTCGACCGGCCGCTCCTGATCAAGTCGCTCCTCGCCCTGGGCGGCGTGGTGGTGGGCTTTCTCGCCGGCGGCGATCTCGCCTGGACGGCGATGAGCGGCGCGGCCTTCCTGATCCTCGTCGGAGGGAGGTCGCCGCGAAAGGTGCTCCTCGGGGTCGACTGGCTGTTGCTCCTCTTCTTCGCCGGCCTCTTCGTGGTGGTCTACGGCGTCGGCAAGACCGGCCTCGCCGACGGGATGTTCCGGGCGATCGCGCCGCTCGCCACCGGCGGGCCGGTCCGGGAGGCCACCGCCCTCGCCGGCCTCTCCCTCTTGGCCTCGAACCTCTTCTCCAACGTGCCCTTCGTGATGCTGGCCTCGCACTTCGTCGAGGGCTTCGGCGATCCGACGCTGGCCTGGGAGGTCCTGGCGCTCTCGTCCACCCTCGCCGGCAACCTCACCCTGGTCGGCTCGGTGGCCAACGTGATCGTCTTCGAGTTGGCCGGTTCCCGAGGCCGGGTCTCCTTCGTGGACTTCCTGAAGGTCGGCGTGCCCGCCACGCTGCTCTCCACCGCCGCGGGGCTGGTGGTGCTCCTGGCGCTGCGGTAGGTCGCGGGCGGCCGTCCGCCGACGCCGTCCAGCCTCGCCGCGAGAGCGAAGTTCGGTTTCGAACGGTATCGTCGCACCAAGCCCCACCGCCAGCGGCGCGGCCCAACGAATTGGTTCGCATTTGTCGTCCTCCCCGGACGATCGCGTCGCCCCCGGGCTCGCCGCCGGAACGACGTGTCACCGGGGCGGAGCTTGCTCCGTTCGGGCCGGTGGTTATACTCGGCGCCGCATAAAACAGCCCGTCAAAGGCTCAAAGGAAAACATGAACTCCCGTCTCCTCGCCGTTCCCCTGGCAGCCTCCCTCGCGCTCGCCGGTTGTTCGGAGAAGAAGGCCCCCGAAGCGCAGCCCGCCGAGGCCCCTCCCGTCGCGCAGCCCGCTCCTGCGCCGGCCCAGCCCACCGACACCACCTCCGTCGCCGCCGCCCCCGGCCAGAGCGATCCGGAGTGCGTCGGCAAGCTCGAACTCGGCACCGCCGAGAAGTTCACCGTCGCCGGCAAGACTTTGGAGCTGAACGGCTACCGGCTGAAGCTCGAGACCGCCGACGCCGATGACGCGGCGGTGATCGGCGTGATCGCCAACGCCAACGAGGCCTCCCCGGAGAACCTCTTCAACCTCGAGCGGTACCTGAAGTTCTTCGCCGAGCAGGGCGTGGAACTGGTGGTGGTGGCGGGCGACAGCGGCGACGACCGCGCGGCGGTCGAGACGGTGCTCCGGAAGGTGGCCAAGGCGGGCCTGCCGACGCTGGCGATCGCCGGCAACCGCGAGGCGAAGAGCGACTTCGTCGACGCGGTGAACGCGGTGCGGAAGGACCACGCCAACCTGGTGAATGGAAACCGGGTTCGGCTGATCGACTGGGATGATGTCGACCTGGTCACCCTCCCCGGCTACCACGACCCGCGGTACATCCACGCGGGCGAGTCGGGCTGCCAGTACCACCGCGAGGACGTCGACGCCCTCGCCAAGCTGGCCGGCGAGGCCAACCACCCGGTGCTCCTGATCGCCCACGGCACGCCCAAGGGCGAGGGGCCGAACGGCCTCGACGCCATCGCCGGCGAGAAGCCCGAGGAGCGCAAGAACGTCGGCGACCCCCACCTTTCCTCCGTCCTCGCCGCCGCCAAGATCCCCTTCGGGATCTTCCCGAACATCAAGGAGGCCGGCGGTCGCGCCGCGGCCGATCTCGCCGGGGCCCAGGCGGTCGCCGAGGGTCAGCCCAGCGACACCCTCTTCTTGAACCCCGGCTCGGCCGACTCGCTCCCGTGGACGATGAACGACGGTTCCACAGGGCGGGGGATGGTGTCGGTGGTGACGGTGAAGGGAAAGCAGGCCAGCTTCCGTCTCTATAAGGCACCGGCGCTGACCGATGCGGAGAAGGCGCAGGCGGCCAAGTTGGTCCCGGCGGAGCCCGCTCCGGCCGAGGCCGCGGCCAACCAGCAGTAGATCGCCGGCGCGGGGCGCCGGAGGGAGGTTCCGGTGACGACTTCGATGGCGCCCCGTGCTTGGCCGGGCCGCCCCCGGCTCGGCGAGATCCTGATCTCCGCCGGGGTCCTGGCGGAAGCGCAGCTCCAGGCGGCCCTGGGCGAACAGCGAAAGTGGGGAGACCGGCTCGGCCGGACCCTGGTGCACATGGGCTTCATCTCCGATGAGGCCCTGGGCCAGGCCCTCTCCCGGCAGCTCCACCTCCCCACCTGCCGCCCCGACGTCGCGGCGCTCCCGCCCGGCGTCACCGATCACCTGGGGGTCCTCGCCTGCGAGCGCTACGGGGTGATGCCCCTGGGCGTCGAGAACGGCGCCCTCAAGGTAGCCACCGCCGATCCCTCCAACGCCCCGGTCCTCGACGAGCTGGCCTCGGTGGTCGGGATGCGGGTCGACCCGGTGATCGCCACCGAGGCGGCGATCGGCCGGGCGATCCGCAAGCACTACTACGGTGAGCCGATCGGTCCGGCCGGCGGCCCCCCAGCGCCCCTCTCGCCGATGCCGGTGATCGACCTCTCGATCGCCGCGGAGCTGACGCCCGGCGCCGTCCCGGTCGAGTTGACGCCGATCGACGCCGAGCCGGTGCCCGGGCCGGCCCCGCAGGAGCCGGCGCACGCCGGGTCGCGCGGGGCGGCGGGCTCCCTCGATTTTGAGGTTGAGATCAGCTCGGATCCGGATCTGGCGGTCGGCCAGCTCCGCGAGGCGGTGGACCGGCTCGAGGACGATCTCGCCCGGGAGGTCCGGGCCCTGCGCGGCCTGGTCGAGACGCTGATCGACCGCGGCGTGATCACCCGCGTGGAGTTCCTCGCCCACGTTCGCGCGCGCCGGGACTGAGAACCCGTCCAAGAACCCCATCTTTGGGCGGGCTCGAAGAGCGAAGGCCGAAGGGCGGAGCCAACCAGAACAAGGCCTTGCGCGCGAAGCGCGTGTCGGAAGATCGGCCCGGCCTCGAGCTGGGCCGCATTTTTCGACAGGCCTGGAAGTTACGGCTCGGCGGTGCCCGCGAGCACCGCCAGGGCCCGGGCCGCGGCCCGGCGGACGTCGACGTAGTAGTCCTCCGCGGCCAGGGCGGCGAGGGT
>JAEZJH010000595.1 GCA_023436385.1 Pseudomonadota bacterium | reverse complement strand
GAGCTGGTCGGCGGGCTCGAGACCGGCGACGAGTTCTCGCCGGGGGAGGACTGGTACTTCGGGAACCGCCCGGCCGGCGGCGACGCCGGCCAGCCGGAGACGGCGGGCGCGGTGCTCGTGGACGACGAGGCGTTCGGCTCGTTCCCGGGCGAGGAGCCTTCTCCCGCCGGCGACGCTGTCGGAGAACCGGAGCTCGACCGGCACCCGTCGGTCGGCGGCGGCGAGGCGCTTCGGGTCGGCACGATCCTCGGGTTGGAGGGGGACGACCTGGAACCCGGCGACGGTCCGGTGGGGATCGAGGAGCTGGACGCGTTGCCGCCGGCGCCGGACCTCGACGGGCCGGACGCCGCGGCCGCCGGAGTCGCCGCGCGGATCGAGCCGGACGTCGGGGACGCGAGCGAGGGCGAGGAGATCGACCTCTTCGCCGCGGCCAACGAGCTGTTCGGGGACTCGCTCGAGTACGAGGAAGGAGAGCCGATCGACCTCGTCCCGCCGCCGGCCGGCGCGAGCGATCCGGTCGAGTTCGCGAGCGCGGGACCGGAGTCGATCGACGGCGACGAACCGATGCCGGCGTTCGGCGGGGCGCCCGACGAGTTCGACGAGCCGCTGCCGGTGCTGACGGGAACGTTGATCGCCACGGACGGAGGGACCTCGGAACCCCGGGCCGGAGCAGCAGGTCGGTCCGGCGCGGCGGCAATTCCCTCCGGCGTACTGGCGGAGGAGGGCGGCGGCTTCGTAGAGGCCGAGGCCCGGAAGGCGGATCCGTTTGCCGACACGCTGGTCACGCCGGGCGATGAGGCGGAGCCGTTCGGCGACTTCGAAGCGGTGGAAGCCGAGGACCCGTTCGCGAAGACGTCGGGCGCGGAGGCCGATGGGGCCGATCCGTTCGGCGACTTCGAAGCGGTGGAAGCCGCGGATCCCTTCGCGAAGACGCCGGGCGCGCGAGAAGGGCTGGCGGCGCCGTCCGACGTTTTCGAAGCGGTGGACCCCGAGGACCCCTTCGCGCAGACGCCCGGCGCGCCGGGCGTTACGGCCGATTGGTCGGCCGAGGCCGAAGCCCTGGAGCCGACGGCGGAGGGCGGGAAGCCTTTCGTCGCGCCGGTGGTCTCGCCCGGTGCCGCGGCCGCACGGTCCGCCGTTCCCGAGGCGCGGCCATCGGGGACGCCGGCCCCGATCGGCAGCACGGCCTGGTTGTTGAGCGAGTGGGAGGATCTCGACGATCCGCTCGCCGGCACCTTCGACATTCCCGACGAAGGCGAGGGGCCCGGACCTCTGGCGGCGGACGCGGCCGCGGGACCCGCGGACGGCGAGCCGGTCTTCGACCTGGACGAGCCGCTGCCGGCCTCCGGGGCCTCCGCCGGCGCGCCCCCGCCGGAACCCACCGCCTCCCTCGACGAGCCCGCCGACTTCGCGGACGACGGCCTCATCGAACTCGGCGACGACGACCTGGTCGGCTCCGACGAGCTTCCGCCCCTCGAGCCGCCGCATTCCGCCGGGCCGGTCGGGCTCCTCGAGGTGCTGGGGCCTTCCGGATCGGTCTCCTCCTTCGGAAAGGCGCCGGAACCGATCGAGGCCCGGGAGCTCCTCGACGCCGACTTCACCGGGGTCGCCGCGCCCCCGGCGCTCGCCGGGGCCCCGGAGGATCCGTTCGCGGCGGCCTCCACGTCGGTCGAGGAGCTGCACCTCGATCCGGAGGAGCTGGCCGACATCGAGACGGAGCTGGACGAGGCGGCGTTCTTCCTCGCCCAGGGCCTCCTCGCCGAAGCGGAGGACATCGGCCGCTCGATCCTCTTCCGCGCGCCGGGGCACCCGATGGCGCTCGAGCTGCTCCGGGAGGTCGCCGCCCGCCGCGGAGACCCGCGGGCGCAGGCGGGGGCCGGCGGCTCCGGGTTCGATCTCGCCGCGGAGCTGGCCCTCGATGTCGACCTCGGCCTCGGGGACGAGGGCGCGCTGCCGCTCGACGAGTTCCAGTACCGGGTCGAGGACGTCTTCGCCGCGTTCAAAAAGGGCGTCTCGCAGACGGTGTCGCCGGAGGACTCGGAGACGCACTACGACCTGGGAATCGCCTACAAGGAGATGGGCCTCCTGGCCGACGCGATCGAGCAGTTCACCACCGCCCTCGCCGGTTGGCGCGGCGGGCCGCGGGAGGTCGACGGCCTCACGATGCTGGCCCGGTGCCGGTCGGAACTGGGGGAGCATGTTGAGGCGATCGCCCGGCTCGAGCAGGCCCTCGTCCTCCCGGCCCTCGAGCCGGCGACCCGGCAGGCGCTCCACTTCGAGCTGGCCGCCTCGCGGGAGGCCCAGGGCGACCTCGAGGGCGCGCTCCGCGACTACACGGAGGTCGAGCGCAAGGACCCCGGGTTCCGTGGTGTCAGGGGACTGGCCGAGCGCCTGCGGGCCCGGCTGGCGAGCGCCCGGAAGAATTCGCCCGCCTAGCGGTTCATGCCCCGATCGCCCGGCGGGTAGCCCCGGGCCCGTGCCGGAGAGAATCGAGAAGCCGCCAGGCACGTCGATCGAGGCCAGGATGAACGCCCACCAGCACCAGGAGGACCTGTCGGACGAGCGCCTGCTCGCCCGTCGTGCGCCGTGAAGACCCGCTGGGCCGTGCGCCTTCTGCTGATCTTCGGCGGCCTGCTGGTCGCCACGGCGCTGGTCCTGCGCACGGAGTTCGCCGGCCGGATCCTCTGCGAGCAGGGGCAGCGGCTCGCCTCGCGGCTTGCCGGGGCGGAGGTCCGGGCGGATCGGTGCGCGATCGAGCCCTTCACCGCGCGTGTCGTCGTCGAGGGACTCCGCGTGTTGCCGGCGCCGACCCCCGCGCCGACCCCCGAGCCCGCTCCGCTCTTCGCCGCGAAGCGCGTCGCCGTCGGGTTCGTCCCCTGGCTCGCCGCCGGCGGAGCCCCGGTGATCGGGGAGCTGGAGGTCGACTCGCCGCACCTCACCCTCGACCTCTCCACCCCGTCGCCCGACGACCCCGACGACCCGCCCGCGGAGGACGGCTGCCTCGCCC
>JAEZJH010000587.1 GCA_023436385.1 Pseudomonadota bacterium | reverse complement strand
GCGGCCGCAGACCGAGTGCATGGAGATCCCGTTCATGATCACCTTGCTCATGCCCTCGATCACCTGGTTGCCGTCCTTGAGACCGAAGAGGACGACGTCGCCGCCCCGGCGGACCAGGTGGATGGCGTTGTTGACCGAGGCGTTGATGCCGGTCATCTCGATCGCCACGTCGACGCCGACGCCGTCGGTGAGGTCCTTCACCCGCTTGGCGAGATCGGGATCGTGCTCGATCACGTCGTAGCCCTGGTTCTGGGGGACCAGGACCTCGTCGGCGCCGAGCTTCTTGGCCATCTCGATGTGGGAGGGCATCGGCTCGATGCCGATCACCTGCCGGGCGCCGAGGGCCTTGGCGATGGCCACGGAGAAGAGGCCGATGGTGCCGCAGCCGATGATCGCCACCCGCTTGCCGCGGAGGTTGACCTTGGTGCAGGAGTGGACCGCATTGCCGAAGGGTTCCTGGACGGCGGCGACCTCGGGGCGGATCCGGTTGGTGTTGGTCCGCCAGAGGATCCGGGCGGGGAGCTTCACGTACTCGGCGAAGCAGCCGTCCTGGGAGATGCCGATGATCTTGTCGTCGGCGCACACGTGCGTGTCGCCGATCCGGCACTGGTAGCAGACGCCGCAGATCACATGGGACTCGGTGGAGACCGTGTCGCCGACCTGCCAGCCGAGCTCCCGGGAGGCGCGGGTGCCGACGGCGACGATGTCGCCGAACAGCTCGTGACCAATGATCCGGCGGTCCTTCCCCTCGGCGGCGAGGGTGTTGGCGATCGCGTCCTTGAACGACTTGCGGAACCAGATGCCGCGGTCCGAGCCGCAGAAGCCGGCGTAGCGGACCCGGATCAGCGCCATATCGGCGTCGCGGTAGTCCTTGGCCTCGTCGAGAACGGGGGCGGGAACCTCGACCTGCCGCAGGCCCTTCGAGGTCTCCCAAGTGTCGACGCTGCGGTCGTACACCAGCGCCTTCATGGTCTTGATCGTCATGGAGTGGAACCGGTCCTTTCCGAAGCGAACCCGGCGGTCGCTTGGCCGTCCCGGGTCCATCGGCGGCGCACGTTACTCCGGTCGGCCCGAGGTGAACAGGGGGCAGGAACGGATGATTGCGACGGTTCTCGGGGGGCTTGGCGCCGACGGTTCGACCGGCACGATCGGGGCGATTTGCCCCGTCGTGGAACGAACCAGCGGGCCGGCGCCGTTCCGCCTCCCATCCCGGAAAAACGGGCTTATCGGGGATGGCGTGCGGCCGCCGGCTGGACTATACGTGCGCCCGCCTTCCACGGGAGATATCGCGATGAAGATCCTCGTTGCCGACAAGCTCGCCCCCGCCGTCGCCCCCGCCCTCAAGGGCATGGAGCTGGACCTGGTTTCGGCGGTCGGCCTCAAGGGCCCCGACCTCACCGCCAAGATCGCGGAGGTCAACCCCGACGTCCTCATCGTCCGGAGCACCAAGGTCACCGCCGCGGACATCGAGGCCGCCCCCGGGCTGAAGCTGGTGATCCGCGCGGGCGCGGGCGTCAACACCATCGACGTCGCCGCCGCCACTGCCAAGAAGGTCGCCGTCGCCAACACCCCGGGCAAGAACTCGATCGCGGTCGCGGAGCTGGCGATGGGCCACCTCCTCAACCTCGACCGCCGGATCGCCGACGGCGTCTCCACCATCCGCGGGCACAAGTGGGACAAGAAGACCTTCGGCGCCGGCCGGGGCCTCTACGGCCGCACCCTGGCGGTGCTCGGTTGCGGCAACATCGGCTGCGAGGTGATCAAGCGGGCCCAGGCCTTCGGGATGAACATCGTGGCCTGGTCGAAGGACTTCGCCATCGCCCCCGAGGTCCTGGGGATCAAGGTCGCCGCCACCATCGAGGAGGCGGTCCGCGAGGCCGACGCCGTCACCGTCCACATGGCGCTGGTCCCGGCCACCAAGGGCCTGATCGGCAAGGCGGTGTTCGACGCGATGAAGCCGGGCGCCTACTTCATCAACACCGCCCGGGCCGAGGTGGTCGACGAGGCCGCGATGGTCGCCGCCATCGAGACCAAGCACATCCGCGTCGGCACCGACGTGTTCTCCAACGAGCCGGCGCAGGGTCAGGCCGAGTTCAACCACCCGCTCGCCGACAACGCCTGGATCTACGGCACCCACCACATCGGCGCTTCGACCGAGCAGGCCGAGGAGTCGGTGGGCGAGGAGGTCGTCCGGATCGTCGCCGAGATGAAGGCGGGCCGGGAGATTCCGAACGTGGTGAACCGGTAGTAGTTCGAGCCGGTGCTGGAACGACGAAGGCCGCCCTGGGGGCGGCCTTCGTGTTTATGGCGGCCTTCGTGTTTTTGAGGGGTCCGATCGGAGCGGGGCGGGCACGCGGGGTGGCCGGGGTGCCAGGAGGACCACGGCCGTCGCGGGCCGATCGGAACGGTGGGCGTTCACGGACATGTGCCGTTGGCACATGTCCGCTGAGTCAAAGGCTGAAGCTGAGGAAGATCGGTCTCGCTACGCGAGACCGATTTTCCTCAGCTTGTCGTAGAGCTTGTGCCGGGAGATGCCGAGGGCCTTGGCGGCGCGGACCTTGTTGCCGCCGCACTGGGCGAGGGCGCGGCGGATCAGCTGGGCCTCCGCCTGGGCGAGGGTGGGAAGGGTCGCCTCCCGGCTGACCTCGCCGGAGCCGGCGGGATCGGTCCGGAGGCGGGCCGGCAGGTCCTCCACCCGGACCCAGCAGGACTTCCCGGTGAAGACGGTCTCCTCGATCACCTGCCGGAGCTCCCGGACGTTGCCGGTCCACGGCGCGGCCATCAGCGCGTCCATCGCCTCGTCGGTCACGCCCCAGATACAGCCGGCCCGCCGGTGGCAGAAGTTGGCCAGGAAGTGCTCGACCAGCAGCGGGATGTCGGAGCGGTGATTGCGGAGGGGCGGCACCGTCAGCGTGTGGGGCTGCAGCCGGTGGAAGAGGTCCTCCCGGAGGCGGCCCTCGGCGACGAGGTCGAGGGGATTCCGGGAGGTCGAGACGACCAGCCGGACCTGCACCGGGATCGCCCGGCTCGAGCCCACCGGCCGCACCGCCCGATCCTCGAGGGCCCGGACCAGCGCCGCCTGGAGATCCGGGCAGAGGTCGCCGATCTCCTCGAGGAGAAGCGTGCCTCCGTCGGCGGAGCGGAGCAGGCCGGCATACTCGGCGCTGGCGCCGGCAAAGGCACCGACCGCGTGGCCGAACAACTCGCTCTCGCAGAGGTGCTTGGGCAGGGTGGAGCAGGAGACGGCCACGAACCGGGAGCGTTCGCCGCCGCCGGCGAGGTGGACGGCCCGGGCCACCAGGCGCTTGCCGGTGCCGGGCTCGCCGACGACCAGGACGTCGTTGCGGGTCCGGGCCGCGGCCTGGACTCCCTCGAGCAGCGAACGGAGCTCGGGGCTGTCGCCGACGATCCCGTGGACGTCCGGCGGCGAGGCGTGGGGGGCGGGGAAGGGATCGGCGCCCTCGGCCCCCGACACGCAGGGCCGGCCAGCGGTCTCGCCCAGCTGCAGGTAGACCTGGCTGTAGACGCGGGTCCGCTCCCGCTCGAGCTTGGCGAGGGCGCCGGCGAGCTGGCCGAAGGCGGTGGGCCCGAGCACCTCGGCGGCGGCGCGGTCTTCGAGCGCCACCGCCGCGAGCAGGTCGGCGAGAGGAATCCCGCGGCGGGAGAGGGAGGCGGCGGTGGGGCGGAGCGCGGCCTCGATCACCTCGGCCGAGGTGAGGGCGCCCGGCTCGGCGAGCCGCTGTATCTCTTTCGCCAGCACCATCTGGAACTCCTCGCGGGTGAGGCGGGCGCGTGGTCCCAGGGAAGCCCGATAGCTGCGGTACCAGGCCGCGAGGAACGGCTGGAGGCGATCGAGGAGGGGCAGGAGGTCCTCGGCGATGTTCCGGAAGGCGGTATATTCGGAATTTTCCATGTTT
This sequence comes from Pseudomonadota bacterium, assembly GCA_023436385.1. Classification (GTDB taxonomy): domain Bacteria; phylum Myxococcota; class Myxococcia; order Myxococcales; family Vulgatibacteraceae; genus JAEZJH01. The sequence goes on along the minus strand of JAEZJH010000587.1, from coordinate 160 downwards.
GCCGTTCCCAGTCGGGCCCCGAGGGGGCCAGTGGCCGCGTATTCGGCACATACGCCGGTCCCGATCGGTGTCAAGGCACCTGTCCCGCCCCGGAGCGGCTCGTCATTCGGATTGTCTATGGAAGTCGTTCCGCCGGAGAACGACGCCCGGGGGGAGGCGG
>JAEZJH010000048.1 GCA_023436385.1 Pseudomonadota bacterium | reverse complement strand
GTACGAGCTGAAGCGCCGGTCGATCTTCGAGCTGTACATCCAGGAGGTGGCCAAGTCCCTCCACGAGCTCACCGGGGTCCCGGAGGAGCGGATGAAGGACCAGCTCACCGAGCTCGCCCGGGAGATCACCGGCGGCGAGGAGACGGAGGCGATCCTCGATCGCGAGCCGCCGAAACGGGCCCGGGGCCCGGACGACGGCGAGGGCGACGACGGCGAGGCGGAGGAGGCGGCGCCGCCGCCAGCCCGGCGCGGGAAGAAGGCGGCGGGGAAAAAGCAGCGGGCTCCGGGCAAGGCCACGGGGCGGGGGCGGAAGCCCCGGGCGGAGGCGTAAATGGCCACCAGGAAGGATCGGGCGAAGGAGACGCTGCGGAAGATCGAGGGGCTCGCCGCCGGGGTGGTGACCCAGATCCAGAAGGGGAAGAACCCGCGGGTCGAGGTGCCCCTCCGCACCCTCGCCAACGTCCGCTTCAACGCCAAGCGGAAGATCATCGAGCTGGGCGGAGACAAGCAGGAGCGCCTGTTCTTCAACGTCGCCCAGGCGAAGAAGTTCATGCAGACGTTCCTGGTGGCGGGCGCCTGCAAGGAGCTGCTGGAGGCCGGCAAGACCACCAGCATCCGTGATCTGTACTACATGACCAAACACACGCTCGGCGACACCAAGCAGAACACGTTCGACGAGCAGGTGGAGTCGGATCCGATCATCGAGGACCTGGAGGTCACCGTCGACGCCCTCCGGGAGGAGCTGCACCTCTTCGCCAACCGGAAGGGCCTGATGGTGGGGCCGATGACGATCGTCGACTCCGGCGACGCCATCGACCTCCGGCGCCAGGGCTCCGGCGGCTGGGGCGTGCCCTCGATCGTCGAGCCGGAGGTGATCGCCTTCGGGAAGACCGAGGCCGAGTACGTGCTCCTCGTCGAGAAGGAGGCGGTGTGGAGCCGGCTCAACGAGGACAAATACTGGCGCACCCACAAGTGCATGCTGATCCACGGCGGCGGCCAGCCGCCGCGGGGGGTGCGGCGGCTGGTCCAGCGGATGCACACGGAGCTGAAGCTCCCGGTGTACGTCCTCGTCGACAACGATCCCTGGGGTTTTTACATTTATTCGGTGGTGAAGCAGGGGTCGATCAACCTCGCCTACGAGTCGATGCGGATGGCGGTGCCGTCGGCCCGCTTCCTGGGGATCTCCTCGAGCGATCCCGGCCGCTACAAGATCCCGGAGAACGTGTCGATCAAGATGGACGACACCGACCACCGCCGGGTGAAGCAGATGCTCGACTACCCGTGGTTCCAGAAGAAGGAATGGCGGCGGGAGCTCGAGGGGATGGTCCGGACCGGCCGGAAGTACGAGATCGAAGCGCTCTCGCGCCTGGGGATCTCGTACATCACGGAGGAGTACCTCCCGAAGAAGATCCGCGACAAGGACTGGCTCGAATAATTCGAGCCAGTCGCTCCGGCTGTGTTCTGGACTGCAGCGGCTCTCAGCGCATCGCCGCGGCGACGGCGCGGGGCACGGTGGCGCCCATGGCGCTGTAGAAGGCCGCCCGGCCCGCGGCGCGGCGGACCAGCTTCCGCGTGTCCCGGGTGAGGAGCCGGGTGGGCAGGGCGCGCTTTGCCTGCCGGTCGACCTTGAGGGCGAAGAGCGTCGCCGCCGCGGCGGCCAGGGTGCGGGGGCGGGTCGCCTCGTAGGCCGCCCAGGTGGCCAAGCCGTAGACGGCGTGGGCGGCCCAGGTGAAGGCGATCATTTTGGGCGGCGTGTTACGGAAGCCGGCGCCCAGCCGGAACGCCGGTACCAGCCCGTAGTCCCCGGCACCCCAGACCAGCGTGCCCAGGGCCAGGCCGGCCAGCGGACCCCGGGCGGCCGGAACCGATTCGCGGACCAGCCCGTAGGCCGCGCCCCACTCCGCGCCGAACCAGTAGTGGACCAGGGTGGCGAGCTTCGCCTTCCGCTCCGGCGAGAGCGGGCCGCGCTGGAGCATTCCCTCGTAGAAGCGCCGGGCGATGGTCTGGGTGGGCGTCTCGTCCTTCATCTCCGGCTCGGGCGGCTCGAACTTGGGCTGGCCCAGGTCGGGCAGGACCTTCGTCCCCAGGGTCAGGAGCTGGTCCATCACGTAGCTCGCCGTCGCTCCGGCGGCGAGGCCGCGTCCCAGGGCGCCGATCGGTGTCACGGGCAAGGCAGGGTCCTTTCTCCGGTGGCGGCAGGGCCTCGCCGCCTTCGGCAGCGGCGGAAGACCGCGCCGTCGGGAGGCGTGGCGCCGCAAGGCCACCCCACGCAAGAGTCGCCGGTCCGCTCGCCGCGCCTCCGGGCCCGCCATGGACCGATCGAACGCTTGCCGTCGGCAGAGGGGGAGGCCAGGATCCGCGGACCATGTTCGTCCGCACCCTGGCCCTCGGGCCGATGGAGAACTTCGTCTACCTGGTGGGCCCCGACGACGGCCGGAAGGCCGCGGTGGTCGATCCCGCCTGGGATGTTCCGGCCATCCTCCGGGCCGCCCGGGAGGCCGGCCGCGAGGTGGTCGCCGCGCTGCTCACCCACGGGCACAACGACCACGTGAACGGCCTCGACGAGTTGTTCGCCGCGCGGCCGGGGCTCCGGGCCTTCGCCCACCCGGCGGAGATCGCCTTCCGCCCGAAGCTCGCCGCCCTGGGGGACGCGGTGGTCCCGGTCCCCGACGGCGGCACCGTCCCGGTCGGATCCCTCGCCGTCCGGGCGATCCACACCCCGGGCCACACGCCCGGCGCGATCTGCTGGTGGGCCGGCGACCACCTCCTCACCGGCGACACCCTCTTCATCGACGCCTGCGGCCGCTGCGATCTGCCGGGCGGCGATCCGGAGCGGATGTTCGAGTCGCTCCACCGGGTGCTGGGCGCGCTGCCGGGCGAGCTCCGGCTCCTCCCCGGCCACGACTACGGCCCCGTTCCCACCCGGACCCTGGCCGAGGAGCGGCGCGAGAACCCGTACCTCCGGACCGGAGCCCGGGAGGCGTTCGTGGCCCTGCGCGCCCGGCCGCGGAGCTGAACCCGAGGTTGCGCGACGCGCCGGCCCGCCCCCACGGTGCGGCGCGATGTCCCTCCTTCCCGGTGCCAGCTTCCAGCCGGTGTTCCTGCCCAGCCTGGGCGGCGGCCAGCTCGCGCTGCCCCGGGGCCCGGCGCTCCTCTTCTTCTTCGAGGCGGACTCGGAGGCCTGCGCCCACGCGGCCCGGGCGGTGGCGCGGACGGCCCGGGCCCTCGCCCACCGTGGCCTCGCGGTGGTGGCGATCTCCCGGAGCGAGCCCGGGGCCACCCGGGCGTTCGTCGCCGCCCACGACCTGGGGGAGGTCGACGTGGCCCTCGACCTGACCTCGCTCCCGGCCTCGTCGGAGTTCGAGCTGGACCGGGTCCCGGCGGCGTACGTGGTCGAGGACGCGGTGGTCCGGGCCGTGGTGGAGGGCTGGAGCCGCCACGACTACAACGCCCTCGCCGCCGCGGCGGCCGAGGTGGTCAACGCGGCCCCGCCCACCGCCAGCGATCCCGGCGACGGGCTGCCCGACTACCTGTAGACGAGTCCGCGCCGCCGCCCCGGCCTCCCGGGACGCGGCAGCGGCTACCCCTGCGCCGGGCGTGCCTCGTCGGGACGGCCGGCGGGCAGGGTGAGGGTGAAGGTCGAGCCCACGTCCGGCGTGCTCGTCACCTGCACGTCGCCGCCGTAGAGGAGCGCCACCTTCTTCACCGTGGAGAGGCCCAGGCCCGTGCCCGGGATGTTGCGGGTCTTCTCGTTTTTGATCCGCCCGAAATCCTTGAAGAGCCGCCCCGTCTCCTCCTCGGTCATCCCGATGCCGGTGTCGGAGACCTCGACGATCACCGCGCCGCCGAAGGCCCGGGCGGTGACGTCGACCCGGCCGCCCTCGCGGTTGTACTTCACCGCGTTGGTCATCAGGTTGGTGAGGAGGAGCTCGATCTCGCCGCGATCGGCGACCATCGGCACCGGCTCCGGCGCCCGGATCGAGACCTGGAGTCCCTTGGCGGCGGCGTCGGGCGCCACCGTCTCCGCGGCGCTCCGGATGGCGTCGCGGACGTCGATCCGCTCCAGCTCGCGCCGCTTCTGGCCGGACTCGAGGCGGGTGACGTCGAGGAGGTCGTTGATCAGCCGCCGCATCGCCTCGAGGCGCACCAGGCTCCGCTTCACCATCGTCTCGTAGGCGGAGACGGAGTCGCCCAGGCTCTGGTCCTCGAGGAGCCGCAGGTAGCCCTCCACGGCGGCGATCGGCGCCTTCAGCTCGTGGGCGAGGACGGAGATGAACTCGAAGCGGAGCCGCCGCTTCTCCTCGGCGTGGCGGCGGGCCTGCCGCTGCAGGGCGACGTGCTTCGCCGCCTTGTGGACCGTGGCCCGGAGTTCGTCGGGAGTGAAGGGCTTGGCCAGGAAGTCGAAGGCGCCCTTCTTGGTGGCGGTGATCGCGGTCTCCAGGGTGGCGTAGGCGGTGATCATCACCACCAGCGCCTCGGACCGCTCCTCCGCCAGCTTCGCCAGGACGTCGAGGCCCGACAGCTCTCCGGCCAGCTTGTGGTCGAGGAGGACGAGGTCCGGGGTGGCCTTTTCGATCTTGGCGAGGGCCTCCTCGCCGGTGTCGGTCTGGTCCACCTCGAACCGGACCTCGCCTCCCGTCTCGGGGAGGCGGAGCACGAACCGCTCGAGGACCCGGGCCGCGCCGGCCCGCATCCCGGGTTCGTCGTCGACGACGAGGACGCGCAGCGTATCCATGGTATTCGTGTTACCTCGGCGGCGGCGCGGCGGCGAGAAACGGGACCTGGGCCGGAGCCCCGACGGTCACGGGGATCCGGCCCGCTTCGCCCCCTCCGTAGGCCCGGAGGGCTCGCCTGGCTAGAGCAGACGGTCGACTTCGCGGCGGAGCTGCTCGGGGCGGACCGGCTTGGTCAGCACGGAGTCGGCGCCCAGCCAGCTCCGCTCCTCGGCGGTCTTGGCGGAGAAGGCCATCCCCGTCTCGGCGGTGACCGCGGAGCAGAGGATCACCGGGATCTTCGGGTCCTTCTTCTTCACCCGGTGGCAGAGGACGAACCCGGCGTCGGGGTGCTCCATCATCAGGTCGGCGACGACCAGATCGAAGCCGCCCGCGGCGACCAGCGGCTCGCTGGCCTTCAGGCCCTCGGCGGTGATCACCCGGAAGCCGGCGCCCTCGAGGATCGACCGGGTCTGGAGGAGGAAGTCGTCGTCGTCGTCGACGAGCAGGATGGTCTTCTGGTTGTCGGTGCTCATGGTTTTCCGTCAGTCCCGTTGCCCGTGGCGGGGCAGGCTAACCCGGAACGTGGTCCCGGTGGGCCCAGCCGCCGGATCGGAGTTGGAGGATACCCGGATGTCGCCGCGGTGCATCTTCACGATGCCGTAGGTCACCGGCAGGCCCAGCCCGGTGCCCTTACCCAACGGCTTGGTGGTGAAAAACGGCTCGAAGAGCCTCCCCATGTTCGTCTTGGAAATGCCGGTGCCGGTGTCCTCGACGGCGATGACCAGGTGTTCGTCGTCGCCTCCCGCCGTGAGGGTGAGGAAGCCTCCCTGCGGCATCGCCGCGTAGGCGTTGGACACCAGGTTGGTGAGGACCTGGCAGATCTGGTCCCGATCCAGCGCCGCCAGCGGGCTCCCCTCGATCTTGACCTCGACCTCCACGCCCTCCGGCGGCGGGTTGGCGAGGAGGGTGTCCTCGAAGAGCTTGCGGACGTCGATGGCCTCGTGGACCACCTTGTTCTGCCGCGCGAAGTTGAGCAGCCCGGTGACGATCTTCTTGCAGCGATCGGCCTGGTCGGCGATCAGCTGCAGGTCCTCCCGCTGCCGGTCGTCGGCGCAGTCGTCGAGGAGCAGGTGGGCGTAGAGCAGCACCACGCCGAGCGGGTTGTTGACCTCGTGGGCGATGCCCGCCGCCAGCTGGCCCATCGAGGCGAGCTTCTCCGCGTGCTGGAGCGCCTGCTGGGCGTTGGCGAGCTGCTCGTTGGAGAGCGCCAGCTCGCCGACCGCGCGGCGAAGCTGCTCGATCGCGTAGGGCAGGCACATCTCCCGCTCGGCCAGCCCGGCGTGGATCGCCGCCGCGTGCTCGCGGCAGGTCTCGTAGCCGCAGGCCCCGCAGTTCAGCTCGTCCTCGGGGCCGAACTTCCCCATCTGGCCGAGGATCTCGAAGAGCTGTTCGTCGGTGGGCGCGGCGGTCGGCTGCGGATGCGGCACGTACTCCCGGGAGAGGTCGAGGTCGGCGAAGCGTTCGAGCTCCGCCCGCCAGGCCTCCGGGGCGACGGTGGCGCCCCGATCCTTGAGGTACTTCACCAGGCGGGAGCGCTTGCCGAAGAGCGGCGCCGGGTCGGTCATCCCCGGCCCGGCGATGCAGCCCCGGCAGGCGAGGACGTCGAGGAGCGCGGCGTCGAGGCTGCCGCGCTCGAACTCCTCGATCGCCCCCGGGAAGAGGACGCGCCCGGAGGCGCTGACGACGTTGCCGGCGACGCCGCCGTCGAGGCCCGCCGACTCGGTCATCCCGCCGGAGAGCGGGAAGGCGTTGCCGGGCCCGCCCCGGGGCGGATCGAAGTCGGAGGGCGTGACGTCGCCTTCATCGATCCCCTCGGAGAGGAACAGCTCCCGGAGCTCGGCGAAGGTGATCGCCGCCTGGACCTCGCCGGCCACCGCCCGGGTCCGGAACTCCCGCTTCTTGGCGATGCAGGGGCCGAGGAACACCACCCGGAGCTGGTCGCCGTGGAGGCGGCGGAGCGCCCGGGCGGTGGCGACCATCGGCGAGACCACCGGCGCCAGGTTGGGGACCAGGTCCGGATGGTAGCGCTCCACGTAGCCGACGATCGCCGGGCAGGTGGTGGAGATCCACCGCTTCCCGGTCCCCACGCTCGCCTCGACGAGGCGGCGATAGGCGGCGGCGACCAGGTCGGCGCCGAAGCCGACCTCGTTGACATAGGTGAAGCCCAGCTTCCGGAGCATCCCCACCAGGACCGGCGGGGGAAGGTCGGGGAACTCGGCCGGGAAGGAGGGGGCGACGATCGCCGCCACCGGCGCGCCCGAGGCCAGCTGGCCCCGGACGTTGTCGAGACAGGTGCGGAACCGCTTCGCCTTCTGGCTGCAGACGGTGACGCAGTTCCCGCAGCCGATGCAGCGATCCTCGATCACCTGCGCCTGGCCCCCGCGGACGCGGATCGCCTTCGCCGGACACTCGCGGACGCACGTGAAGCAGGTGCGGCAGCGTTCCTCGATCGTGTGTACGAGCGGGATGTCGGGAAGGGAGTCCACGGGGCCTCGTCGCCTACCGTTCGATTCGTCCGTCGCGGTCGCGCGCCGGGCGCACTTCCGCGCCCATCGCGCTTTTCCGCCCGGCCCGGCCGCCGGTCTCCCGGGGGC
>JAEZJH010000562.1 GCA_023436385.1 Pseudomonadota bacterium | reverse complement strand
CACCGCGGCGCCCACCGCGTTGCCGCCCTCGCGGAGGAGCTCGACGCCGGCACGGCCCGCCTCGTCGCTGGCGGTGGCGACCATCCCGCGGGTGCCTGTAGCGGGCATCGCCGCGGCGGGGGTCCGGGTGACGAGCGCCGCGAGGAAGAGGAGGGCGAGGAACGGCGGTCTGCGCAGGACGGGGACGATCACGGGCCGAGCATGAGGCCGAGCGGTGAACGACCGCAACCGCGGAGCGGGATGCGCGGGGCGGGTTGTTGAGCGGGGAGCGGCGGTGAGGCACGGCGTCGGCCCGATCACGGGGAGCGGCGCCGCGGTGGGGATTGTTGCAAGACGGTGGGGCGGAGCGGGAGCGAAGAGAGGCTGGCCGGGGCTGGCGCTACCACGGGGGCGTGGGGGCGTTCACGGCAACCTGCCCGGAGGGCAGGTTGCCGCAAGTCAAAAGCTTGCTGACCGGCTGCCTTCGGCAGCCGGTCAGGGCACCGCCAACCCGCGGCGGACGGCCTCGGCGGCGGCCTCGGCCTTCGAGGAGACCTCGAGCTTCCGGTAGAGCCGCTTCACGTGGCTCTGGATCGTTCCCAGGCTGATCCCCAGCACGCGGGCCGCGTCCTCGTAGGTGACGCCCTTCGCCAGGAGCACGAGGACCTCGCGCTCGCGGCGGGTGAGCGAGGGGCGGCCCGGTCCCAGCGGCTCCGACGTAGTGCCCCCGAAGTCCCGGCTGTCGGCGGCGCCGCCCAGCGCCCGGAGCGGTACCGCCTCGCGGCCCGAAACGGGGTGGGGGACCTGGACCTCGTCGAGGAGGTAACGGGCGATCGCCGGGGCGATGGCGGCGCCACCGGTGGCGGCCAACCGCACCGCCCCCAGGAGGTCCCCGGGTGCTCCCTTGAGAAGGTAGCCGGAGGCGCCGGCCTTCAACGCCTCGAGGGCCTGGGCCCGATCGCCGTGGGCGGTGAGCACCACCACCTCCGGCGGCGCGGGGAGCGCCCGGAGGCGCCTCGTCACCTCGGCGCCGGCGATGCCGGGCAGGCAGAGGTCGACGATCATCACGTCGGCGGCGGTGCCGGCGGCCACCGCGTCGAGCGCGGCCTCCCCGGTGTCGAAGGCGCCGACCACTTCGAGGTCGTTCGCTTCGCCGAGCAGGTCGGCGGCGAGGGCCCGCTGAAACGGATCGTCCTCGACGATCGCGACGCGCACGGGTCGTTTGCTTTCCATCGTCGGCTCGACAGCTGGGGCCATGTCTACATTCGTACCGCGCCGGAGGCCGTGGAACAACCCTCGGACCGCGTCCCAGGACGCTCCACCCCGGTTCGTGGGCATCCGACCACCCGCGCCGACAACGGCGCATCACATGTTCGATCCCATGATTCACCGGGGCGACGTTGACCGGCTCCGTCTGTCTCCCTATCGTGCCCGGCGCATGAAGACCAACCGCTCCGCGATCGTGCTCGCCGCCGGCAAGGGCACGCGTATGAAGAGTGCCCTGGCGAAGGTGCTGCACCGCGCCAACGGCCGTCCCCTCGCCTACTATCCGGTCCGCCGCGCGGTGGAGCTGGGCTGCTCCCCGATCGTCGTCGTCGTCGGCCACCAGGGCGACCGCGTGAAGGAGGAGCTCACCGCCCTCTTTCCCGAGGCCGGCCTGAAGTTCGCCGTGCAGAAGGAGCAGAAGGGCACCGCGGATGCGGTCCTCGCCGCCAGGCGGGCCCTGTCCGGCCACGACGGCCGGGTGCTGATCCTGTACGGCGACGTGCCGCTCCTCACCGGGGACACCCTGGCCACCCTGATCCGGAAGGGCGGGAAGGCGCCGGTGTCGTTCCTGACCATGTGCCCGCCCGATCCCACCGGCTACGGCCGGGTCGCGCGCGACGAGCGGGGCGCGGTACGGGCGATCATCGAGCACAAGGACGCCACGCCGGAGGAGCGGACGCTCCGGGAGTGCAACGCCGGGATCTACGCCTGCGACGCGGCCTTCCTCTGGAAGGCGCTCCGGGGCGTGGGCGCGCGGAACGCGCAGCGCGAGCTCTACCTCACCGACATGGTCGCCGCCGCCTACGCCGCCGGCCGGCCGGCGATCGGCGTCGAGGCGCCGCCGGAGGAGGTGGCCGGGGTCAACGACAAGGCGGAGCTGGCCGCCGCCGCCCGCACGCTCCGCGGCCGGGTGGTCGACGCGCACATGAAGGCCGGGGTGATCGTCGAGGATCCGGCCACCGCCTTCGTGGAGGACGGGGTGGAGCTGGGCGAGGACACGATCCTCGAGCCGCACGTCACCCTCCGTGGCCGCACCCGGATCGCCGCCGGCGCCCGGATCGGCACCGGCTCGGTGATCGACGGGAGCACGATCGGCGAGGGCGCCGTGGTGAAGCCCTACTCGGTCCTCGAGGACGCCCGGGTCGGCGCCCGGGCGCTGATCGGCCCGTTCGCCCGCCTCCGGCCCGGCACCGACCTCGCCGAAGAGGTCCACATCGGGAACTTCGTCGAGACCAAGAAGACGAAGATGGCTCGGGGCTCGAAGGCGAACCACCTCGCCTACCTGGGCGACGCGGTGATCGGCGCCCGCTGCAACGTCGGCGCCGGGACCATCACCTGCAACTACGACGGCGTGAACAAGCTCCCCACCGTGCTCGGCGACGACGTCTTCATCGGCTCGGACACGCAGCTGGTGGCCCCGGTGACCGTGGGCGACGGCGCCTACGTCGGGGCCGGGGCGACGATCACCCGCGACGTGCCGCCGGGGGCCCTCGCCATCACCCGCGCCCCGCAGACGGTGAAGGAGGGCTGGGCGATCGCCCGCCGCGAGGCCCTCGCCCGGGCCAAGGCCGCCGCGCCGGGCACCGGCACGGGCGCGAAGGGCGTCCGGGGCCGGGTGGCGGCGAAGCGCGGGAAGAAGTAGCCCGGGGCCCGGTCGCTCTCCGGCCGCCCGGGCTCTTGCCTCCATCCCGCCCTCTCCTGCACAGTCGCCACTTTCGCCGGCCGGACCGGTGATCGCGAGGGAGGGACGGGTATGTGCGGGATCGTCGGGTACGTGGGGAATCGCGAGGCGCAGACCATCCTCGTCGACGGGCTGCGCAAGCTCGAGTACCGCGGCTACGACTCGGCCGGGCTCGCCGTCCTGGGCGAGCACGGCCTCGAGATCCGGCGGGCCAAGGGCAAGCTCTCGAACCTCGATCCGCTCCTGGCCCAGCAGCCGCTCCACGGCCGGGTCGGGATCGGCCACACCCGCTGGGCCACCCACGGCCGGCCCTCCGACGAGAACGCGCACCCGCATCGCTTCGGCGGCGTGGCGGTGGTCCACAACGGGATCGTCGAGAACCACCTGGCGCTCCGCGAGGAGCTGAAGGCGGCCGGCCACCAGTTCGCCTCGGAGACCGACACCGAGATCTTCGCGCACCTGGTGGTCGACGCGCTCCCGGCGGCGAACGGCGACCTGGTCGCCGCGGTGCGCGCGGCGCTCGGCCGGGTCCGCGGGACCTACGCGCTGGTGGTGGTGGCGGAGAGCGATCCCACCCGGATCGTCGCCGCCAAGAACGCCTCGCCGCTGGTGGTCGGGGTGGGGCAGGGCGAGACCCTGGTGGCCTCCGACGTCCCGGCGATCCTCGAGCACACCCGCGAGGTGATCTTCCTCGAGGAGGGCGACATCGCGGAGATCACCGCGGAGGGCCCGCGGCTCACCGATCTCGCCGGCGCCCCGGTGACCCGGAAGGTGACGCGGATCGACTGGTCGCCGCTGATGGCGGAGAAGGGCGGCCACAAGCACTTCATGCACAAGGAGATCCACGAGCAGCCGCGGGCGGTGGCCGATACCCTGCGCGGCCGGGCGTGGATGGAGGAGGGCGATGTCCTCCTCGACGCGGTGTCCCTGGACGCCGCCGCGATGTCTCGCCTTTCCCGGATCCAGATCCTCGCCTGCGGCACCAGCTGGCATGCCGGGCAGATCGGCAAGCACCTGATCGAGCGGCTGGCCCGGATCCCGGTGGAGGTGGAGTTGGCCTCCGAGTTCCGCTACCGCGATCCGGTGGTGGACGCGTCGACGCTGGCGATCGCCGTCTCCCAGTCCGGGGAGACCGCCGACACGCTGGCGGCGCTCAAGGAGGCCAAGGCCCGGGGAGCCCGGGCGCTGGCGGTGTGCAACGTCCTCGGCGCGGCCATCCCCCGGGAGGCCGACGACGTCCTCTACACCCACGCCGGCCCGGAGATCGGCGTCGCTTCCACCAAGGCCTTCACCACGCAGGTGGTGGCACTGGCCCTCCTCGCGGTGCGGATGGGCCGCCTCACCGGCCGGCTCGGCGTCGAAGAGGGCCGCAAGTGGCTCACCGCCCTCTCCACCCTCCCGAAGAAGATCGAGGCGGCCCTCGCCGGCGAGGAGCAGGTGAAGGCGGTGGCGGTCTCGATGTCGTCGGCGCGGGACGTGCTCTTCCTCGGCCGCGGGCCCCAGGCCCCGGTGGCCCTCGAGGGCGCGCTCAAGCTCAAGGAGATCTCGTACCTCCACGCCGAGGGCTACGCCGCCGGGGAGATGAAGCACGGCCCGATCGCCCTCATCGACGACAAGGTTCCGGTGGTGGTGGTGGCCACGAACGACCCGACCTACGAGAAGACCCTCGGCAACATCGAGGAGGTCCGGGCCCGTGGCGGCCGGGTGATCGCGGTGGTGACGGCCGGCGACGTCCACGCCCGGCGGCTCGCCGACGCGGTGATCGAGGTGCCGGACTGCGATCCGCTGCTCGCGCCGGTGATCACCACCGTGCCGCTCCAGCTGCTCGCCTACCACGTGGCCGATCACCGGGGCACCGACGTCGACCAGCCCCGGAACCTGGCGAAGAGCGTCACCGTCGAGTAGGCCGCGGGGCCCGGGCCTCGGCGCTCGCGGGAGCCTCCCCGGGGATCGGCTTCGCGATCTACTCTCCCGTGGGCGGGGTCTGCCCGCCATGCGCCAATTTGGCGGGAGGGGATCGTGCGGCTCTTCGTCGCCGTGGAGCTCGGGGAGGAGGTCCGGGCGCGGGCCGCCCGGGCCCTTGCCCGCGGCCAGGGGCTCGCCCCCGGGGCCAAAT
>JAEZJH010000043.1 GCA_023436385.1 Pseudomonadota bacterium | reverse complement strand
GTTGTAGGCGGCCACCGCCGGGAGGGCGACGGCGATGCCCACCGCCGTGGAGACCAGCGCCTCGGCGATCGCGGCCATCACCGCCTGCGAGGCCGCCGCGCCGACTCCGCCCTCGGTCTGGCCGAGGGCGTCGAAGGCGAGGATCACCCCGATCACCGTGCCGAAGAGCCCGACGAAGGGGGCGTTGTTGCCCAGGGTGCCGAGGAAGGCGAGGCGGGCCTCGAGGGCGGACCGCTCCACCGCGGTGGCGCTGGCCATCCCGCGCTCCGCGGCGGCGAGGCCGTGCTCCCGGAGCCGCAGCCCCGCCGCGGCGATCCGCGCCGCCGCCGCGGGATTCCCGGAGAGCGAGCCCAGCGCCTCGTCGACGGCGCCGCGGCCGAGCAGCTCGTCGAGCTGTCCGGCGAGCGCCGACACATCCGCGTCCCGGGAGCGGAAGGCGAGCCAGCGCTCGACGGCGATCGCCACGCTGGCGAGGGAGAGGAGGAGCAGCAGCCAGAGCACCCAGGCCGCGCCCGACGAGAGGAGCAGCTCCTCGAGGACCGGGACGATGTTCACGGGAACCCCTGACGCGATCGCGGCGGCCGGCGGCGCCGCACGCGCCCCTCGTTCGCCGGTCGGTTGCAAGTGAGAATCGTTCTCAACCGCGCGAGCGAGTATCTAGCGGATCGGGCGGGCGACCGTCAAGGCGCCCGCCTTCCCCTGGGAGCGGGAACGCTGGTCAGCCGAGCCCCATCGCCACCCGGGCGAGTCGGGCCGACGGTCCGGGGGCGTGACGCATCGCGAACGTCGCCAGGGACTCGCGGCGGGTGAGGGCGCCGTCGGGGTTCGGGGGCGGCGCCGCCGTGACGTGCAGCGTGCCCTCGCGGTGGGTCACCTCGTGGCGGGTGCGTCCCCGCCGGTCGAGCCAGAAGCGGAGGGAGATTACCGCGTCGCCGACCCGGAGGCCGGTGAGCTGCAACTCGGGGAGCCAGGCGGGGAGGCGGGGACGCACCAGCGCCAACACACGGGCGGGGGCGAGGGGATACAGACCGAGGAGGGCCTGCACCAGCTGCACCGCGGCGCTGGCGCTCCAGGCCTGGGGGCTGTTGGCGCGCGGATACAGGGTGGGGGTTACCGCCCGCTCGCGCTCGTGGCCGCCCAGCAATTCGGGCAACCGGAAGGCGCGGAAGTGACCGGCGGCCTCGAGCTGGGCGGTGGCGAGCCGCTCCGCGTGATCGTCGAGGCCGTAGCGCTTGAAGCCGAGGGCGAAGGTGGCGTTCTCCACCGGCCACACCGTGCCCAGGTGATACGCATACGGATTGTAGGAGGGGTGTTTCGCGGAGAGGGTGCGGACCCCCCAGCCGGAGAACAGGTCCGGAGCCAACAGGCGATCGGCCACCCTCCGGGCCCGCCCGGGCGGCGCGATCCCGCAGGCCAGCACGTGGCCGGCGTTGGAGCCGATCGACCGCACCGGGCGCTTCTCCGGATCGAGGGCCATGGCGTAGAAGCCGTCCTCCTCGCACCAGAAGGCCTCGTCGATCCGCTTCGCCAGCCACCGGGCCCGCTCGACGAAATCCCGCGCCCGGCCCGGCTCACCCAGGGCGGTGAGGATCTCCGCCATCCGCTCGAGGGCGACGGCGTGGTAGGCCTGCTCCTCCGCGGTGGCGATCGGATTCGGAACCAGGGTGCCGTCGGGATAGCGAATCGCCTCGTCCGAGTCCTTCCACGCATGGTTCTTCAAGCCCCGGGGCGAGCGCTTCTCGTATTCGAGAAAGCCGTCGCCGTCCCGGTCGCCATAACGGGCGGCCCAGGCCAGGGCGTCGAGACACACGTCGCGGTAGAGGCGGAGGGCGTCGGTGTCTCCGGTCCAGTGCCAGTATTCGGAGAGGGTCACCACGAACATCGCCGAGGTGGTCTGGGTGCCGTAGTAGGCCGCCTGCGGGAGGATCCCCAGCTCGGAGAGGAGCCCACGGCGGGCCTCGTGGATCAGCTTCCCCGGCTCGGCGTCGCGGAACGGGTCGTCCTCCCGCGACTGGCGCTCCGCGATCCGGGCGAGGGCGCCGCGGAGGGGCTCGGGGCCGAGGATCGCCGCCTGCCAGCCGGCGGTGAGGATGTCCCGGCCAAAGAGGCCAGTGTACGCCGGGATCCCGGCGTTCGGGACCCAGGCGTCGGGGCCCACGTCGAGCGGCCAGTTGCGCAGGGCGAAGAGATCGTCGGCCGCCCGCTCGAAGGCGCCCTCCACCACCGCATTGCCGCAGGCGAGGTGGGTGCGGACCCGGTGCCAGTCAGCCCGGGCCCGGTCCCGGCGATCGCCGCCGCCCGGGAGGACCGGCGGCGGGCCGTGCCAGCGGACGCCGTCCCCGGGCTCGTAGAGGAACGAGGCGGTCCAGCTGCCGTGGGGCGGGAGGTCGAGATCGAAGGCCAGCGTGGCGGAGTCGCTCCCGTCGCCGACCTCGACCTCCACCGGCGAGGTCGACTCCACCAGCCGCACCCGGAGCGCCCGGCGGGCGACCTTCCCGTCGTGGCTCGCCTGGTGTTCGAACCGGAGCGCCGGCGCCTCCCAACGGACCCTGGTGTCTCCCTCGAGTGACCCGGCGCCCTCGATCTCCATGATGTCTCGAAAATCGGCGCCCAGTTCGAGGGTGAGGCGGGTGGTCACCCGGGTCATCCCGTGGTTCTCGACGAGCAGCGCCTCCCGGAGCCCGCTCCCGACCCGCCGGGAGACCCAGACCTCCACCGTGTCCTGGGGCAGGGCGGGCCCGACCGCGTCGCCCCGGCGCACGATCCGGAGGTGCCCGCTCCAGCGGTCGGTCTCGGCGGCACAGGAGCTGACGTAGCCCGGCGGTTCGCCGTCGAGGGCGAGTCGCCAGCGGGAGAGCACGCGGGTGTCCTGGTCGAAGAGGCCCTGGCGGCCGGTGCCGTCGAGGAGGCCGTCGGGGCCCGCCACCAGCACCGTGTAACCGCCGTGGATGACGTGGTACGGGTGGTGCGGATCGACCGGCGCCGGGCTGACGAGGGGTCCGCGGCCTCTCGCCTTCACCCCCTGCGCCGCCAGCGTCCTTGCCCGGGCCGCAGCGATTGCCGACCCTGCCCGCGGGCGACCTGCCGGGCGCCCGGTCTCCAAATCCCCGTGTGCCATCCACCCAAGGTGAGGTCCCCGTTGGAGGGCGGCAGCCAGAATCACGCGGTTTGCGGCCCGGCTACCCAACCAGGGCCGGGTGGCAGATAGGGGCAGTCCTGCACAACCTGTGAGACCGGGCGGTCGTGAGTTCGCTCGTCGGAGCCGGACGTGTGGATGCTTCTTCTCGCCGCGGGATTGCTCATCGCGGCCCTCTTCCGCAGAAGGGACGCCGCGGCACCGACCGTGCCGCCGGTGGCCCGCTCGGAAGACGGGGCCGCCGTGGTGCTCGCGTTCCCCGCGGAGAAGAAGCGGCGGACCGCCAAGGGCGGCGGCTCGAAGGCCAACCGGGGGTGAGGCCCTAGGCGGGGCGCCGGCGCCGGAGCAGCAGGGCGACCAGCCCCAGGGCGATCG
>JAEZJH010000468.1 GCA_023436385.1 Pseudomonadota bacterium | reverse complement strand
GGCCTGGGCCCGGCGCTGCGCCGAGCGCTGCCGCCCTGGCTGCGGCGGCCCCGGCGGCCAAAGCCGGGCGAGGTGGCCCTGCTCCGGTTCGAGGACGGCGCGTTGGTCGCGGCGGAGACCCTCGCGCCGCCCCGCCGGTAGGGCGATCAGTCGAACAACTCGTCGGGGATCGGCCGCTCCGGGGTCTCGTCGTCCCAGGCGATCGCGGCGAACCACCAGCGGCTCCCGTCGAAGACCACCTGCATCGCGTTCACGCCCCGGGCCAACACCGGTCCCTCCGGCTCGAGCCGCCCCTCGTAGACGGAGAAGACCTGGGCAAGGTTGCCGAAGCGGTGAAGCCGCCGGGCGACCTCCCGCTCGTAGAGCGAGACCTCCCGGAAGAAGCCGGCGAGATCGGCGAGGAACCGATCGACCGTCAGCTCCTCGAGGCCCGCCGCCGCCCGGACCAGGCGGGCGTCGGGGCGAAACAGGGCGCGGAGCCGGGAGAAGTCCCGCTTCCCGGCGGGCCCGGAGAACGACTCGTAGAACGCGGCGACGATCGACTCGACGGTGGCGGTAGCTTCCATGGCCGCCAAGCTACCATCGCCCGGCGCTGCCGGGTTCGCAGAGCGACGCGGGGGGGCCCTTACCGGAGCCCCGGCGCCTCGTGACCGCTGCGGGCGACGTACTCGGTGTAGCCGCCGCCGTAGGGCACCGGGCCCTCTGGGGTCAGCTCGAGGACGCGGTTGGTGAGGGCGCCGAGGAAGTGCCGGTCGTGCGAGACGATCAGCATCGTCCCCTCGAACCGCCGGAGCGCCTCCACCAGCATCTCCTTGGTGGCGAGGTCGAGGTGGTTGGTGGGCTCGTCGAGGATCAGGAAGTTCGGCGGGTCGTAGAGCATCTTCGCCAGGACCAGCCGCGCCTTCTCGCCGCCGGAGAGGACCCGGCAGGGCTTGTCGATCTCGTCGCCGGAGAATCCGAAACAACCGGCCAGGGTCCGGAGCGAGCCCTGGGAGGCCCGGGGGAACTCGTCGACCAGGGTCTCGAACACCGTGCGCCCGCCGTCGAGGAGCTCCATGGCGTGCTGGGCGAAGTAGCCCGCCTTGACGCTGGCGCCCACCACCACCGTGCCGCGGTCCGGCTCGGCGGCCCCGGCGACCAACTTGAGCAAGGTCGACTTGCCGGCGCCGTTCACGCCCATCACGCACCAGCGCTCGCCCCGGCGCACCAGGAGGTCGAGCCCCTCGTAGACCCGGCGGGCCCCGTAGGCCTTGTGGAGCCCCTCGATCTTCACCACGTCGTCGCCGGAGCGCGGCGCCGGCCGGAACTCGAAGTGCTGCACCTTCCGGCGCTTCGGCGGCTCGACCTTCTCGATCTTCTCGAGCTTCTTCACCCGCGACTGGACCTGGGCGGCCTTGGCCGCCTGGGCCTTGAACCGCTCGATGAACCGCATCTCCTTGGCCAGCATCGCCTGCTGCCGCTCGTAGGCGGCCTGGGCCTGGGCCTCGTTGAGCGCCCGCTGCGCCTCGTAGAAGTTGTAGTTCCCGGCGTAGGTGGTGAGGGAGCCGCCGTCGATCTCCACGATCTTGCCGACGATCCGGTTGAGGAACTCCCGGTCGTGGGAGGTCATCAGGATCGCGCCCTCGTAGCCCTTGAGGAAGTTCTCCAGCCAGATCAACGACTCGAGGTCGAGGTGGTTGGAGGGCTCGTCGAGGAGCATCGCGTCCGGGCGCATCAAGAGGATCTGGGCCAGCGCCACCCGCATCTTCCAGCCGCCGGAGAGGGTGCCGACGTCGCCGTCCATCATCTCCGGGGTGAAGCCCAGGCCGGCGAGGATCTCCCGGGCCCGGCCCTCGAGGGCATAGCCCCCCAGCTCCTCGAAGCGGGCCTGCACCTCGCCGAACCGGGCGATCAGCTGATCCAGTTCGTCGGCCCGGGCCGGATCGCCCAGGGCGTGCTCGAGCTGGTGAAGCTCGGCGCCGACCAGCGAGACGGGGCCGGCGCCGGCCATGGTCTCGGCCACGGCGCTCCGGCCCTTCATCTCGCCCACCTCCTGCGAGAAGTGGCCGACGGTGACGCCGCGGTCGATGGCCACCTGGCCCTCGTCCGGGGACTCCTGCTTCATCACCATCCGGAACAGGGTGGACTTGCCGGCGCCGTTCGGGCCGACCAGGCCCACCTTCTCGCCCCGGTTCAGGACCGCGGAGGCCTCGACGAAGAGGAGCTGGTTGCCGTGCTGCTTGGAGATCGAGTCGAAGCGGATCAAGCGGACCTCGGGTCGGGAAAGCGCGCGGTTCTAACCCGATCGCGCCCCCGCGTCGAGGCCGGGCCCGAACCGTCCGGACCCTCCGCGCCGACGGGCTTGCCGCCCGCCGGCGAGCCCGCCGATCAGTCGCCTTCCTCCGCGTAGCCCACGAAGTCGCCCTTCAGGATCTTCCCGCCCTCGCCCTGGATCGCCTCGTACTCCCGGTTGCAAACCGGGCAGGTCAGCGTCTCCACCTCGACCAAGTCGGGCCTGGGCCTGCCGGCCACCACGTGGAGGTACGCCTCGAGCAGAAACTCGTCGGAGCCGCAGGCACAGCGGACGTCGCCGTCCGCGGCCGGCCCGAACTCCTGGGTCTCCTCTTCCGCCGCCGCCAGGGTCCGCTCCGTCGACCAGTCGGTCTCCGGCCCCCTGCCGCCCTGCCCACGCTTCCGTGCCATGTCTCGCATCCTCTGGTGCCGTCGCCGCCGCGGCAATTCGGCCCGAAAGTCGAGCCGTACCACGGTCGCGATGCATCCCGTCGAAGCCATTCCGCCCGGCCCCGGGT
>JAEZJH010000454.1 GCA_023436385.1 Pseudomonadota bacterium | reverse complement strand
GCCTCGAAGAGCGCCGCGGCGCCCATGCCGCCACCGACGCACATCGAGACCACGCCGCGCCGGCCGCCGCGGCGCCGGAGCTCCCGGAGGAGGGCGCCGGTCTGCCGGGTGCCGGTGGCGCCCAGCGGGTGCCCGAGGGCGATGGCGCCGCCGTTGGGATT
This sequence comes from Pseudomonadota bacterium, assembly GCA_023436385.1. Taxonomy (GTDB): domain Bacteria; phylum Myxococcota; class Myxococcia; order Myxococcales; family Vulgatibacteraceae; genus JAEZJH01. The sequence continues at coordinate 10,847 of JAEZJH010000454.1, read as the reverse complement.
CACCCGGGCGGCATCGATCCCCAGCTCGCGGACGCAGTAGGCGGCCTGGGCGGCGAAGGCCTCGTTGATCTCGAAGACGTCGATGTCGGCGATGGCGAGGCCGTTCCGCTCGAGCAGCCGGCGGATCGCCGGCACCGGGCCGATCCCCATCACCTCCGGCGGCACGCCCACCACCGCCAGATCGACGAACCAGCCGAGCGGCGCAATGCCCAGCTCCCGCACCCGTTCCTCGCTCATCAGCACCGCCGCCGCGGCGCCGTCGGTGAGGGGCGAGGTGTTGCCGGCGGTGACCGTGCCCCGCGGATTGAAGGAGGGCTTCAGCTTGGCCAGGCCCTCGAGCGTGGTGTCGGGCCGGAGGATGGTGTCCTCGGCGAGGAGGGCCTCGCGCCGCCGGCCGGTGTCGTCGAACCAGGACACCTGCATCGGCACGATCTCCTCCCGGAGCCAGCCCTTCTCCCGGGCGACCGCGGCCTTGCGCTGGCTCTCCACGGCGAAGCGATCCTGCTCCTCCCGCGAGACCCCGTACCGCGCCGCCACGTTCTCCGCGGTGCAGCCCATCGACACGTACAGCTCCGGGTGGAGCTCCATCAGCTCCGGGTGGGCCGCGGGCTTGGCGCCCATGAACGGGATCATCGTCATCGACTCGGTGCCACCGGCCACCGCGATCCCGTACTGTCGGGCGCGGATCGCCTGGGCCGCCAGGGCCACCGACTGCACGCCCGACGAACAGAACCGGTTGATGGTCATCGCCGGCACCGTGTAAGGAAGCCCGGCGAGCACCGCCGCCGGCCGGGCCACGTTCATCCCCTGCTCGCCCTCCGGCATCGCGCAGCCGAGGATCACGTCCTCGACCAGCTCTGGCTCGAGCCCCGGCACCGCCGCGACGGCCGCCCGGATCACCTGGGCCGCCATCGTGTCCGGGCGGGTGTCCTTCAGCTCGCCCTTGGGGGCGCGGGTGAACGGGGTGCGGAGCACCTGCACGACGGCGACGCGATCGGCCATGACGAACCCTCCAGTTCCCTCGGACGCACTAGTTCCGCAGCGGCTTGCCGGTCTCGAGCAGGTGTTGGATGCGGGCCAGGCTCTTCGCCTCGCCACACAGCGAGAGGAAGGCCTCGAGCTCGAGCTCGAGGAGACGCTCCTCCGTCACCGGCACGGCCGGCGAGACATCGCCGCCGGTGAGCACGGTGGCGAGTTTCTGGCCAATCAGCCGATCGTGCTCCGTGGCGTGGCCGTTCTGCACCATGTCGTAGAGCATCATGTCGATGGTGGCCGCGCCGCTCCTCCCCGGGAGCCGGAAGGTGGTGGGCCGCGGCGGGAGGAAGCCGCTCCCGGCCAGGCCCAGGGCCAGCGCCTTGGCGTCGGAGAGGAGGAAGTCCCGGTTCATGGTGATCCCGGTGATCGGGAAACCCTGCTCCCGGGCGTCCTCCGCGGAGGTCGACACCTTGGCCAGCCCGATCGCCAGGAAGGCCTTCTTCACGAAGGGGAAGGGATCGAAGCCGGGGTCCGCGGCGTAGGGACCGTAGATGGCGCGAAGGAGTCCCATGGTCCCGCCGCCGGCGGGGATCAGGCCGACGCCCGCCTCGACCAGGCCGGCGTAGAGCTCGGCGTGGGCCTGCACCGCGTTGGCGCCGAGGAAGGTCTCGGCGCCGCCGCCCAGGGCGAGGTTGAACGGCGCCGCCACCACCGGGATCGGCGCGTAGCGCATCCGCTGGTTGGCCCGCTGGAAGCGGCTGGCCAGGTGGCGCAGCCACTCCCAGTTCTTCGCCCCGATCGCCTGGGCGATCGCCGCGAGGTTGGCGCCGGCGGAGAAGTTCGGGCCGTCGTTGCCGATCACCAGGGCCCGGAAGTTCCGCTCCGCCTCGTCGAGGGCCAGGTCGAAGGCGGAGATCGCCGCGTCGTCGATGGTGTTCATCTTGGCGTGGAACTCGAGGAGGAGGGCGCCGTCGCCCAGATCCCGGAGGCTCGCGCTCTCGTTGCCGGCGACCCGCGGCCCGCGCCGCCGCAGCTGCTCGACGCGGAGCGCCCGGGGATTCTCCGGCACGGTCCGCGTCGCGCCGCCGCTCCACATCGTGTCGCGGCCGTCCTTCCCCTCGTAGAAGCGGCTCCGGCCCTTCCCCAGCATGTCGAGGACCCACGGAGCCGGTTCGATCCCCAGCTCCTTCATCCGGGCCACGCCCTCCTTCACGCCGTAGGCGTCCCAGAGCTCGAAGGGCCCGAGGTCCCAGCCGAAGCCCCAGCGCATCCCGCGGTCGATCGCCGCCACGTCGTCGGCGATCTCCGGGATCCGCCGGGAGGCGTAGGCGAGGACGTCGAGGGTGACGCCCTCGGCGAACTTCGCGGCGCGGTCCTCGCCGTGCATCACCGCCGCCACCCGGGCCCGGACGTCGTCGATCCGCTTCGCCGCCCGCAGCGACTCGTGGGCCGGCTTCGCCGCCTTCCGGTAGGCGAGGGTGCCCGGATCGAGGACCTCGGGCTCGCCGCCCTTCACCCGGCGGTAGAAGCCGCCGCCCGACTTCTCGCCGAGGAGGCCCCTGGCGATCATCTGCTCGAGGAACGCCGGGAGCCGGAAGGTCTCCCGCGCCTCGTCGTCGGTCAGGGTGTCGAAGCAGTTCTTCGCCACGTGGGCGAAGGTGTCGAGACCGACCAGGTCGGCGGTGCGGAAGATCGCCGACTTCGGCCGGCCCATCGCCGGCCCGAAGGTCGCGTCCACCTCCTCGATCGACAGCTCCGCCTTCTCCATCTCCGCGATCGTCTTCAACATCGCGTAGACGCCGATGCGGTTGGCCACGAAGTTGGTGGTGTCCTTCCCCTCGACGATCCCCTTGCCGAGGAGCTCCTCGCCGAAGCGCGAGAGGCGCGCGGTCACCGCCGGATCGGTGTCGGGCCCGGGGACCACCTCGAGGAGCCGCATGTAGCGGACCGGGTTGAAGAAGTGGGTGACCAGGAAGCGCTTCCGGAACGCCGGCGTGCGCCCCTCGAGCATCCGGGCGATGGAGAGGCCGGAGGTGTTGGAGGAGACGATCGCGTCGGGCCGGGCGTGGCGCTCGACCTTGGCGAACAGCGCCTGCTTGACGGCCAGGTCCTCCTTCACCGCCTCGACGATCCAGTCGCAGCCGGCCAGCTTGCCGAGGTCGTCCTCGAAGTTGCCGGCCTCGATCCAGGCGGCGGCCCGGGGGACGAAGAGCTGCGGCGGCCGGGACTTCTGCAGGCCCGCGATCCCGGCGAGGGCCAGCTGGTTCCGGAAGCGCGGGGAGGCGGGAGCCTCGCCGACCTTGGGCTTCCCCGGGACGATGTCGAGGAGGAGGGTGGGGATGCCGGCGTTGGCCAGGTGGGCGGCGATCCCGGTTCCCATCACGCCCGCGCCGAGGACGGCGACCCTGCGGATCCGCTGCATGGGGAGTCTCCCTGCGGAATGAATGAGCGTTCATTCGGACAGGGAGACAATTGGCCCCGGCGGTCGCGTCGGCAATCGGCCGGGTGGGGCCCGGGCCCCCTTCGGGAGCCACGGGCGGAGCCCACGCTGGGCGGCTACAGGTACAGCTGGATCCCGACCGTGCCCACGGTCCGCCAGGGCACGTCGTCGAAAGCCGGGCCGCCGGTGACCTCGGTGCGCTCGAGGGCGAGGTCGGCCTTCACGTTGAACGAGTGGCCGCGGACATAGTGGGTGAGGCCGACGTGCACGATCTCCGCGTCGGACCGGCCGGCGTCGGAGTAGAAGCGCTCCCAGACGACGTAGGGCGCCTGCTGCCCGAACCGGAACGAGCCCTCGACGAAGGCGCTCACCCCGGAGTTGAGAGCGTCCTCGCCGTTCCACCAGCGGGCGGCCATCGCCTGGAAGACCAGCTCCCGGTCCTCGGTGAAGGGCAGGTCGAGGTAGACGTCGGCGCCGTAGGCCCGGTACTCCTCGACGCGACCGTCGGCGGAGAGGGCCCCGTTCGTCTGCGTGTCGCCGGCGACGCCGAAGGAGAGGACCCGGCGCTTGCCGAGCGACGTGCCGTGGGTGAAGAAGTCGGGCTCGGGCTCGAGCAGGTTCACCCGGAGCGAACCGGTGTAGCGGAGCGCGTCGTCGGGGTTCCGCGTCGCCGCGTCGCCGGCGGGGTCGACCTTCCCCCGGAGCCCGTTGAAGGCGGCGGCCCGCAGCTGCAGCCGGTCGGCGAAGAGGCCGGCGCGGAGCTGCACGCCGGTGTCCCGCCAGGCGCCGCTCACCGGGAGGTAGCGGTAGACCGGCCCGTGGACGTCGAGGCCCACCAGCGAGGCCGCGCTCTGGGTGCCGTGGTGGAGGAACGGCGGGAGGAAGAGGCCGACGTCGGCGTGGAGGTAACCCGGGATCAGCCGGATGCTGCCGAAGGCGTCCTGGACCCCGAGGGTTCCGGCGACGTCGCCGTTCTTGCCGATGTTCGAGGCGTCGGTGGAGATCAGGAAGCCGACGCCGTCCAGGACCTGGCCGGTCAACATCAGCCGCGCCCGCCGGACGAACAGTTCCTTGCCCATCGATTCGCCGTCGGGGGCGCCGTCCTCCGTGGCCTGGCCCCAGGCCTGGAGGAAGCCCTTGAGATCGATCCAGGCCTCGTCGTTGACCCGGATCGTCGCCGTCCGCCCCTCGCCGGCGACCAGCGCCACGGCGAGGAAGCCCGCCATTGCAACCCAGCTCTTCATGCAAACCTCCGGCCGCCCCCGAAAAAATGCCGCGCAAGGTAGCACGGACGTTCACCCGGAGTCCGCGAACCTGGCGTGTCCGGCCGCAACACCGGGAGTGGACGCCGGGACCGCGGGGCCGGTGGGGCCGGACGCTCCACCCCGAGGGCTTGACCGGTCGGCGGAGCCCGTGCGACGCCTTCCGCCTTTCTTGCCTGGGTGACCCATGACGCGTGCTTCCCTCCTCGCCTTCCTGGCCCTCCCGCTCCTCGCCGTGGCTCTGCCGGCCGCCGCCGACGAGGGGATGTGGACATACAACCGCTTCCCCACCGAGCTCCTGGCGAAGGCCCACGGCTTCTCCCCGGATGCCGCGTGGCTCGAGAAGGCGCGCCTCGCCTCGGGCCGGATCGGCCGGGGCTGCTCCGCCAGCGTGATCTCCCCGGACGGTCTGGTGATGACCAACCACCACTGCGTCCACGGCTGCATCCAGGAGCTCTCCACCGCGGAGCGGAACCTGGTGGCTGCCGGCTACTTCGCCCGCACCGCGAAGGAGGAGCTGCGTTGCCCGGCGATGCCCTTCGAGCGCCTCGAGGGGATCGAGGACGTCACCGCCCGGCTCGAGAAGGCCACCCGGGGCCTCACCGGCGAGGCCTATCTCGCCAAGCTGAACGGCGAGATGGCCGTTCTCGAGAAGGAGTGCGGCAAGAAGGCCGGCTACCGCTGCCAGGTGGTCACCCTCTACGGCGGCGGCCGCTACGACCTCTACCGCTACCGGCGGTACGACGACGTGCGCCTGGTGTTCGCCCCCGAGTTCGCCATCGCCTTCTTCGGCGGCGATCCGGACAACTTCGAATTCCCCCGCCACGACCTCGACGTGGCCTTCCTCCGGCTCTACGAGCACGGGAAGCCGGTGAAGACGCCGGTGCACTTCGACTGGTCCCTCGAGGGCACCAAGGCGGGCGACCTCACCTTCACCTCCGGGAACCCCGGCCTCACCTCCCGGCTCATGACCGTGGCGGAGCTGGAGTTCGAGCGGGACGTCTTCCTCCCCCGCTTCCTCCTCTTCCACGCGGAGCTGCGGGGCTTTCTGTCCAGCTTCTCCGACCGCGGCGCGGAGGAGAAGCGCATCGCCAACGGCCTCCTCTTCGGCACGGAGAACGGCCTGAAGAGCCGCCGGGGGGCCTTCGAGGCCCTGGTGGACGGGCAGCTCCTTCCGGCGAAGCGGGAGGAGGAGCGGCGCCTCCGGGAGCGGGTGGCCGCGGACCCGAAGCTCGCCGAAGCCACCGGTAACGCCTGGGAGGAGACGGCGGCGGCGCAGGCCGAGTTCCGGAAGGTGTTCGACCGGTACGCGTATCTCGAGGGCCGGCGGCCCTTCGGCTTCCGCTCCTCGCTCTTCGCCCACGCCCGGAACCTGGTCCGGGGCGCCGAGGAGCGGGAGAAGGCGTCCCACCTCCGGCTCCGGGAGTACGGCGATTCGATGCTGCCGGCGGTGGAGCAGGGTCTCGCCTCGGAGGCGCCCATCGACGCGCCCCTGGAAATCGAGACGTTGACCTTCTCCTTCACCAAGCTCCGGGAGGTGTTCGGCTCCGACGACCCGCTGGTGAAGACGGTCCTCGGCAACGAGGCGCCCCGGGAGGCGGCCACCCGGATGGTGAACGGGAGCCAGTTGTTCGACCCGGCGGTGCGGACCGCGCTGTGGACGGGCGGGAAGAAGGCAACCGAGGGGTCGCAGGACCCGATGATCCTCCTGGCCAAGGCGGTGGATCCCGCCTCTCGGGCGGTGCGCGCCCACGTGGAGGAGAAGGTGGAGGCGCCCACCCGGAAGGCCGCCGAGCGGATCGCCCGGGCCCGCTTCGCCGTCTACGGCACCAGCCTCTACCCCGACGCCACCGGCACCCTCCGGCTCTCCTGGGGAACGGTGACGGGCTGGGAGGAGAACGGCGAGACCATCGCCCCGTACACCAATTTCCGGCAGGCCTTCCCCCGGCACACCGGCCGCGCCCCCTTCGCCCTCCCGGAGTCGTGGCTCGCCGCCCAGGACCACCTGGCCCTCGACACGCCGCTCAACTTCGTCACCACCAACGACATCGTCGGCGGCAACTCCGGCTCCCCGGTCTTCGACCGGAACCTCCGGATCGTCGGCCTCGCCTTCGACGGCAACCTCCCGTCCCTGGCCGGTGATTACGGCTTCGACGAGACGGTGAACCGCTGCGTCGCCGTCGACGTCCGCGCGCTCACCCACGCCCTCGACAAGATCTACGGCGCCCACCGGATCCTCGACGAGATCCTGGGCCCGAAGGCCTCCGCGGCGCGGTAGGCCCGGGACGAGACCCGACGCCTGCTCCGGAGGAGAAAAGGGGCGCGGTGCGGAAACCGTAGACGCTCCGGAAGCGGAGAAGGGAAGGAACGACGAGGCCGGCGTCCCGGGTGGGAGCCGGCCTCGTGGTTTCCGCCCTCCGGGGCGTGGTTACTTGCGGGCCTCGGGCTTCTTCGCCTTGCGGAAAGAGAACTCCGGGGCGTCCTTCACGTTGTTGGCCAGGGTCTGGAAGGATTCCAGGAAGACGTCCCAGCCGGCCTTGGCGAGCTTGGCGGGTTCGTCGCGGAGGACGGGGAAGCCCTTCTCGTTGGGCGTCAGCGTCTCCCACTGGCCGAAGAGCCGGCCCCAGGGGCTGGCCAGCACCTCGTGCATCCGCTTCTCCGCGTTCACCGGATACCAGTAGGTGTCGTGATACAGCATGCTGGCGATGTAGGCCCAGGGGGCGAGCACCGTCTTCAGCGACCACTCCACCGGCTTCTTCAGCGGACCCCAGTAGATCTTGTGCTGCATCCGGGAGGCGAAGGTCATCTTCTCGTAGGGGCCGACGAAGTGCCACGGCCGCTCGAGCAGCTCCGGGTCGCCGACGATCTCGAGATCCTTCACGTCGCCGCAGCCGAGGCCCAGGTCGTGGGCCAGCTTGATGTACTTCAGCGACAGCGGGTCGAAGCCCATCAGCTTCGCGGCCACCGCGTCGATCGCCACCTGGTCGTTCGAGGCGAGGATCACGTCCTTGACGTGCGGCATCATGCAGCGCGGCCCCGGGCCGTCGCCCGCGAAGGTGCCGTCCATCACCGCGAAGACGCCCCGGTGGATCTTCTTCTGGATCATCAGGAGATCCACCAGGGTCTCGTGGATCACCGGGTGGGTCCAGTGCCGCCGCTCGTTCAAGAGCCCGCCGAGCGCGTTCTTCATCGCGCCGGTGGTGGTGGTGAAGACGTGGGTCTTCACCGTGGGCAGGTGGATGATGTTCTCGCCGAGGAACCGCTTCGGGATCGAGAAGCCGTCCGGATACACCTGGTTCAGGCAGAGGAACTTGTCGGCGAGATCGCCCACCGCCTCCCGGACCGGGATCCACTCCTCGCCCTCGTAGAGGTGGACGTTCCGAAGCCCGTGGGCCTCCACCACCGGGAGCTGCTTGTTCTCGCGCTCGCCCAGGTGTGCGTCGATCACCACGGTGCGGTTGTGGCAGGCGTGCATCAGCTTCGGGTCGTACCCGTCGGCCTTCATCGCCCGGATCACGCCCTCGAGCTGCCAGGGCGTGGTGGAGGCGCCCGGGTAGAAGAAGTGCCAGGAGATGTTAACCTTGAGCGCCGTGTCGGCGTCCTTCGCGACGACGTCCTGGTACCCGGCCAGGTTCAGCAGGCGGTGGTAGTCCTCGAACACGGTCTCGGGCCGGGTGCGCAGCACCGCGACGACGCTCTTCTTTGCCATCTCTCGTTCTCTCCCCGGGCCGGCGAGGGGCGCGCGGCTCGGCCAACTTATAAGGGAATCCGCGATCGGGCAGACGCGGGACGGCCGTGCCCCACCCGGAATGGCGATCCGGGAAGAACCGGCACCGGGCCCCGTTCCTGCCACGGGCGGTTTGCGCCGCCCTCTCCGTGGATTAGAACGACGGGATCCGGCCCCTCGATCCCGGGAGCTATCGATGGCCAACGATGCCGACCGCCTCGCCGATCCCCGGTTCACCGCGGCGATCGACCGCCTGCTGGACTCCTACGTCACCAGCGGCGGGATCAACCACCTCGAGGGACACAACCTCCCGTCCCGGGAGGCCGTCCGCGACCTGATCAAGAACCTGGAGATGGTGCTCTTCCCCGGGTTCTACGAGCGGGAGCGGATCGGGCGGTTGAACGCCCGCTATGTGATCGGCGACCGGTGCGCGCGGATCTTCCACGCCCTCCAGGCCGAGGTGGAGAAGAGCCTCCTCTACGGCCGGCGCGACGAGGGCGACGGCCCGGTGCGGCAGTCGGCGGCGGCGGAGGCGGAGCGGATCGCCATGGAGCTCCTCGAGGCGCTCCCGGGGATCCGTTCGATCCTGCAGATCGACGCGGAGGCGGCGCTCGAGGGCGACCCGGCGGCCCGGTCGCACGTGGAGGTGCTGCTCAGCTACCCGTCGATGCGGGCGATCGGCATCTTCCGCATCGCCCACTTCCTCCACGAGCGGCGGGTGCCGCTGATCCCGCGGATGATGACCGAGTACATCCACGGCCGCACCGGGATCGACATCCACCCCGGCGCCACCATCGGCCCCGGCCTGTTCATCGACCACGGCACCGGCGTGGTGATCGGCGAGACGACGGTGATCGGCCGGCGCTGCAAGCTCTACCAGGGCGTGACCCTGGGTGCGCTCAGCGTCGAGAAGCAGGGCACGCCGGACTGGCACCCGACGCAGCGCCACCCGACGCTGGGCGACAACGTCACCGTCTACGCCGGCGCCACCATCCTCGGCGGCCGCACGGTGATCGGCGCCGGGAGCGTGATCGGCGGCAACGTCTGGCTCACCCGCTCCGTACCGCCGGAGACCAAGGTGCTGATCGAGCCGCCCTTCCTCGTCTATCGGATGAAGGAAGGCGAGACGGTGAAGGAAGCGCTCGACTTCCAGATCTGACGCCCGATCACACGGTGGTGTACTTCCCGGCGATGTAGTCCTTCAGGTCGCGGTTCTCCATCTCCGCCGCCCGGTGGAGGGTCTTCACCAGATCGCCGAGGGAGACGAGCCCCACCACCCGGCCGTCCTGCACGATCGGCAGGTGGCGAACCCGGCGTTCGGTCATCGTCGTCTGGAGTTCATCGAGGTCGTCGTCCGGGGTGGCGGTGGGCGGGTTTCGGGTCATCACCTCGCCGACCGCCGTCTCGACCAGCACGCCGTGGCGACGGTCGCACGCCCGGAGGACGTCGCGCTCCGTGAGCAGACCGGCCACCTGCCCGTCCGCGCCGGTGACGAGCAGGGAGCCGATGTTTCGGTCGACCAGGATCCGGATCGCGTCGAGGATCGGCCGATCGGCCGGCACGGCGAACACCGGGTGTCCGTGGTCGCGAAGGATCTCGGTGACCTTCATGGCTCGCCTCCTGGTCGACGAGCGGCCGGTCGATCTTACGGAGCGGGTGAAATTGTTTGGGGACACGGTTCGAATTTCGTCCGTCAGCGGATAGAACGCCGCCTTCCCACCGGTCCGCTCCGTCCTCGGCCCACGGCCGCCGGCCCGTCCTGCCGGCGTGCAAACCCATCGGGACCTCACGGTTTTTCCGGGCCTAGCCCCAACGTCCCCCCGCCCAAGGACCCGTCGCTCGGCGACCGGGAGACAGGAGGAGGGAATGCAGCAGAGTCGGAAATGGAGACCGTCGCGCGTGATCGGAGCGCTCGCCTGCGGCGCGGCGCTCGGCCTCGCGGGCGAGGCCACGGCGTACCCGAGCCTCGTCGATGACGTCCCGAACGGCGATGTCAACAGCTGCGACACGTGCCACACCGCCGGACAGGAGGATCTGAACCCGTTCGGCGCGGCCTGGGACGCCGAGGCGCGGAGCTGGGTGGCCGTGTTCGACCTCGACTCCGACGGGGACGGTGAATCCAACGGCGCGGAGTTGGGGGACCCCTGCGGGGAGTGGACCGCGGGCGCGGCCCCGGCCCGGACCGACAACATCTCGAACCCGGGTGATGTGGCCAGCACCAGTGGCACGGAGAACTGCATCGGCGGCGCCGGCGGTACGGGTGGGGCCGGCGGTACGGGTGGTGCCGGCGGTACGGGTGGTGCCGGCGGCACGGGTGGCACCGGTGGCATGGGTGGCACCGGCGGCGAGGGTGGCACCGGCGGCATGGGCGGCACCGGCGGCATGGGTGGCACCGGCGGGATGGGTGGCACCGGCGGCATGGGTGGCACCGGCGGCACCGGCG
>JAEZJH010000429.1 GCA_023436385.1 Pseudomonadota bacterium | reverse complement strand
CCCCGGGGCGCGGGCAGGTACGGCTCGAGCCGCCGGTGCCGGATCTGGAGGTCAAGGCCGTCGACGACCAGGTGTGGTTCCGGGGCTCGTTTCGCCCCGGCCGGTACCGCGTGGTCGTCTCGCGTGGGCTCCGGTCCGAATCCGGCGACGAGCATCTGGCCCGGGACGAGGCGCTGGAGGTCGAGGCGCTGCCGTCCGGGCCGTGGGTGTCCGGCCCCACGGATACCGACGTGGTGGTCCCGCGGGCCAGGGCCCAGTTCCCGGTACGGTCCCGGGGCCTGGATCGGCTCCACTTCGCGTTGCGGCGGGTGCGACTCGAGGACCGGGCACGCTTCCAGAAGTGTTCCCGGCTGGTGACGACCACGATTGGCGAATCCGCCGGGGTCCAGCGAAACTGGGAATTCGAATGGATAAGCAAAACCAAACGCACGACGGAAAGCCCCTCGCTCACGTGCGACCTCCCCGGCGAGCCGATCGGCCCGCTGGAGGTCCCCGCGTCACGTCCGGAGGTCGTCGCCGAGACCGCCCTTCCGCTCGAGCGGGCGCTGCCGGACGGAGTGGGTCACGTCGTTGCCGTGGTGAAGGGGGTGGCCGAGCCCCTCTGGCTCCAGGTCACCGATCTCGGCGTCGAGGCCTGGCACGACGCCACCCACGCGTATGTCTGGGTGACCTCGCTGGAGACGGCGAAGCCGATCGCCGGCGCGGAGATCTCGGTCGGCGGTCGGTCGTGCGGGACCACCGACGCGGAGGGTCTCCTCCGCTTCCCGCTCCCCGACGTCGAGACGCGCGAGGTCGTGGTTCGCCACGGCGCCGACTCGGTGCTGGCCCAGCTCCCCCTCCGCGCCCGGTGGCGGGACGTCTACCGCTGGTACGCCCTCCTCGACCGCGACGTGGTGCGTCCCGGCGAGACCGTCCACGCCCGGGTGCTCCTGCGGCGGATCGAGCGTACGGCCGATGGGGATCTGACCACCGCCGGCCTCCCGACCAAGGTCCGCTGGAAAGTCGTCGCCGACAGCGGGCAGGGCGAGCGGTTCGCGGAGGGCGAGGCGGTCGCGGATGCGGCGGGCGGCTACACCATCGAGGTGGCGGTCCCCGAGGGCGCGCCACTCGGGCCGGCCGACTTGTGGGTCACGATCCCGGGCCAGGAAAAGAATCCCGAGGGCATCGAGAGGCTCGCCCCGCTCCGGATCGAGGCCTACCGGCGATCGGAGTTCCAGTTCGAACTGGATCGGAGCGAGGAGCGGGTGGCGGCCGGCGATCCGGTGAAGCTGACCGCCACGGCGCGCTACCACTCCGGCAGCCCGCTGACCGGAGCCGAGGTTTCCTGGTCGCTCCGGGAGGAGAGTTCGTGGATCTGGTTTCCCGCCCACCGGGAGTTCGAATTCGGCGCTGCTTGGGAAAGCGATCGACTCTTCGAACGATCGGAAGATCGGTACGGCGCCGTGCGCCGGCCCGACGTCAAACCGCGCGGGACGACGGATGGGGAGGGGCGGCACGGCCTCTCCGCCCGGTTGCGGGGCCTGGCACCGGACGAGGTGCGACGGCTGGTGGCCGAGGTCACGATCACCGATGGAAACGGCCGCACCTGGTCGAGTAGCACCCGCGTCCAGGTCCATCCCGCCGCGGTGGCGGTGGGCGTGCGGACCCGCCCGTCCTTCGAGCGACCCGGGGAACTCGATGCGGAGGCCCAGGTGGTCGATCTCGACGGCCGGGTCGTGGCCGGCCGGCCCGTGCGCCTGGCCGTCGAGCGGCTCGAGAAGGTGGAGGGCCGGAAAGCGCCCCGGGTCCGGCGGGTGGGCGAGTGCCGCCGGACCAGCGGCGCCATCCCGGTCCTCTGCTCCTTCCCTTCCGCCGGCCGCGGCACATTGCGGGTGGTGGCGGTGACCGAGGACGAGCAGGGACGCCAGCACGGGACGGTGGCCCATCCGAAGGCGTGGGAGGGCGACGAGGCGGTGACGAAACGTCTCGAATTGATCCCCGATCGCCGGTCCTACGATCCGGGCGAGACGGCGCGCCTCCGGATCGCCGCGCCCTTCGCACCGGCGGAGGGCCTGATCACCGTCGTCCGCGGCAACGTCATCCGCACGCAGCGGATCACCCTCGAAACTCCCCGGGCCGAGGTGGAGGTGCCCGTCGGCGCGGGACCGGAGCTGCGAGTCGAGGTGCTCCTGGTGGCGCCGATGGAGGCCGGCGTTCCCCGCCGCGCGCTGGCGTCGGTCGACCTGCCGGTTTCCTCCCGGGACCGGAGGCTCGCGGTGTCGGTCCGGCCCCGGGACACGGAGCTGCTCCCGGGTGGCGAGACGGAGTTGCTCCTCGAGGCCCGCGACGCCAGGGGCCGGCCCGCGGCCGGGACGACGTTCACCGTGGTCGCCGTCGACGAGGCGGTCCTGGCCCTCACCGCCTACCGGCATCCCGATCCGGTCGAGGTGCTTGCCGCCCCGTGGCCGACCGACTCCGGTCGAGCCTCGATCCGAGACGAACTGCCGGCTCTCTCCGACTACGGTCACTGGGGGCTGTCGCGGCCGGAGGGCAACTACCTGCTCAGTCGCAAACACGAGCCGATCCCGGCGCGGTCCTGGTTCGATCCCCTGGCGCTGTTTGCCGGCGCGATCACCGCCGATGACGAGGGACAGGCCACGGTGCGGTTGCGGATCCCCGACTCGCTGACGCGCTACCGGATCGTCGCCCTGGCCGCCGACGAGCGGCGGGCCGGGATCGGGGAGGCGAGCCTATCCACCGGGCAGCCGCTGCGACTCCGTCCGTCGCCGCCCCGCTTCGTTCGCCCGGGTGACCGGATCGACCTGCCGGTGATCGTCGAGAACGGGGGCGACCGGGAGCTCGAGGCTGCCGTGGCCCTGGGAGTTCGCGGCGCCCGGCTCGAGGGGCCGGCGGGACGGCGGGTGGTGCTCGCCGCCGGCTCCCGGGCGCTGGTGCGCTTTCCCCTGATCGCCGACGGTCCGGGGCCGCTCTCGCTCGGGCTGGCGGCGGCCGGGGGCGAGGTGGCGGACGCGGTGGAGCTGGCGATTCCCGTGCGTCCGTCCACGATCCGGGAGACGGCGGCAGCCTACGGGAAGCTGGGCGCGGAGCCCTTGCCGGCGGCGGCGGAGAAGACGCCGACGATCCCGCCGGTGGCGGCGATCGAGCTGACGCGACCTCCGGAGGCACGGTCCGGCCTGGGGACCCTCGAGGTAACGGCCGGTGGCGGCGGGCTGGCGGAGCTGGTCGGGGCGGCCCGGTGGCTCGTGACGTATCCGCACGACTGTGCCGAGCAGTCCTCGGCGCGGCTCCTCGGGCTCCTGGTGCTCCAGAAGTACGGCCTGCTCCTCCCGGGGGAACTCGACACGCCCGAGGCCCTCGCGGCCCGCATCGACGCCGAGGTGAAGCGGCTCGTCTCCCTTCAAGACCATTGGGGGTTTCGCCTCTGGCCGGGGATGGCCCCGGAGAGTCGCGAGAGCTGGTTCAGCACCCAGGCCGCTCATGCCCTCATCGCCGCGGAGAACGTCGGCGTCGACTTCGTCTGGAGGCGATCCAGGGCGCTCGAAAACCTGAACCCGCGCTATCGGAGAGAGCTGGACGAGTATTTTCCCACTGCGGCCGCCCAGGTGATGCGCGTGCGGGCCTACGAACTCTGGGTCCGGTCCCAGGCGGGCAACGGCCGGCCCTCGGAGCGGCGGGAGGCGGCCCGGGCGCTGGCGGCGCGGGACGGGCTTCCCGCCGAGGCCGCCGCGCTGCTCCTGGCGACGCTCTGGGCGGATCCGGCGGCGGGGAGCGAGGTGGCGCGGCTGGTGGCCCGGCTCGAGGCCTCGATCCGCGAGGACCCGGGCTCCGCCCACGTGTTCCCGGAGCGGTATGGGCC
>JAEZJH010000418.1 GCA_023436385.1 Pseudomonadota bacterium | reverse complement strand
GACGCGACCAGGCCGGCCCCCGGCCCGCCCGGGTCGCGCCGGCCTCCGTCGGCGCCCTCCCTCGCTCTCCAGCCGCGCGCGCACCGGCCCCCGCCGACTCGACGAGGTTATCCACAGGTCGCGAACTTGCCTTCGCAACTCCATCCATTGACGCACTTCCATTGAGTGGAATAGCTTCCAAGCGATATCGGGAGAGGAGTAAAGAGTGCGGACGATCCTGGCGCCGGCCGAGCTACGGAAGATCGAGCAGGAGCTCGGCGACGGGGTGTCCGCGCGGCAGGTGGTGGCGTTGTTTCAGGAGCGAGGCGTGCGGTTCAGCGAGGCGACGTTCCGGAAGTACGTGCAGTCCGGACTCCTGCCCCGCAGCCGGCGCGTCGGCCACAAGGGGAAGCACCGCGGCTCGACGGGCGTGTATCCGCCGGGCGTGGTCCGTCGGATCAACGCCATCAAGGCGATGATGGCGGAGGGGATGACCCTCGAGGAGATCCGCGGGAGCTTCCTCTCGCTCCGGGGGGAGCTCGACGGCCTGGAGGAGACCGTCGAGCGAATCGTCGCCGAACTCACCCGGGCCCTCTCCGGTTCCGTCGCCCCGGCGGCGGAGCGGGCCCGACTTCGCGCCGAGCTGCGGCGCTCGCGGGAACAGGCGCGCGGCCTGACCCGGACGCTCGAGCGGCTCGGTAGCCGGATCGCCGCCGCCCGCGCGGCGGCGTCCGAGATGAATCGGGAGGGAACATGAACCGGAGTCCCGAGCTGGTCGACGAGACGGGAGCCGAGGCCGAGGCGGAGGCGGGCGAGGCCGGTGCGCCGGCGCGCCAGCGGGCCCGCACCATGTCGCGGAAGGAGATGGCCCGGGACCTGCGCCGGCGCCGGCTCCTCGGGCTGGTCGATCCCGGCGAGGCGGAGGTGCTGCGGGAGGTGGAGTCCCGGCGGCCCCGGACCCGCGCGGAGTGCGTCGCCGGGTGCCGGCCCTGCCTGTTTGTCTCCTGCAAGCACCACCTCTACCTCGACGTGAACCCGAAGACCGGGTCGATCAAGGTCAACTTCCCGGACAAGGAGCTCTGGGAACTCGAGGAGACCTGCGCCCTCGATGTGGCCGACCGCGGCGGGATCACGCTGGAGGAGGTGGGGGCGATCATGAACCTCACCCGCGAGCGGATCCGGCAGGTGGAGAGCCGCGGGCTCTACAAGCTCCGGGTGGCCACCGACGACGGGGACTTCGACGGTGTTCCCGAGGACGTCGCCGGGGAGTAGCGCCGCGTTGAACGGGCCCTCCCGTTCTGGTACAGCGGGCCGCGCCGCCTCCCCGCCCGGTGGGGAGGCCAAAGAGACCGTCGCGCGGACGGTCGGGAGGACGGCATGGCGACCCGGCGGGCCCTGATCTCGGTGTCGGACAAGACGGACCTGGAGACCTTCGCGAGGGGGCTCCACGAGCTCGGCTTCGAGTTGGTCTCCACCGGCGGAACGGCGAAGGCCCTGGCGGCCGCCGGCCTGCCGGTGATCCAGGTGGCGGACGTGACCGGGAGCCCGGAGATCCTGGGCGGCCGGGTGAAGACCCTCCACCCGAAGATCCACGGCGGCCTCCTCGCCCGGCGCGACCTTCCCTCCGATCTCGCGGAGCTGGCCGCCAACGGGATCTCCCCGATCGACCTGGTGGTGGTGAACCTCTATCCGTTCCGCCAGGCGGTGGCCCGGAATGCGCCGCTGGCCGAGTGCATCGAGGAGATCGACATCGGCGGGCCGTCGATGATCCGGGCCGCGGCGAAGAACTCCGCCCACGTCGGCGTGGTGGTCGAGCCGGCGGACTACCCGGCGGTGCTCGCCGAGCTGCGGGGCGGCGCCCTCTCCGCGAAGACCCGGTTCGCCCTGATGCGGAAGGCCTTCGCCCACACCGCGGCCTACGACGCGGCGATCGCGGAGTACCTCTCCGCGCGGCCGGCGGCGGAGGGCGAGGAGGCGCCGGCGATGCCCGCCTTCGCCGGGGTGATCGGGATCGGGGGCAAGGTCCTCCGGTACGGCGAGAACCCCCACCAGAAGGCGGCGTTCTATCGGACGGAGCCGCGCCCCGCCGAGCCGTCGATCGCCTGGGCCGAGGTCCTCGGGGGAAAGGAGCTCTCGTACAACAACCTCCTCGACCTCGAGGCCGCCCTCGCCTGTGCGAAGGAGTTCGACGAGCCGGTGGCGGTGATCGTCAAGCACAACAACCCCTGCGGCGTGGCCGCCGGGGCCACGGCGGCGGAGGCGTTCCGGCGGGCCAAGGAGGTCGACCCGGTCTCCGCGTTCGGCGGGATCGTCGCCCTCAACCGGATGGTGGACGCGGAGACGGCGGAGGCGCTCAAGGAGCTGTTCCTCGAGTGCGTGATCGCCCCCGGTTACGACGAGGCGGCGCGGGAGGCGCTGGCGCCGAAGAAGAACCTCCGGCTCCTGGCGGATCCGCTCCTCGGCCAGCCCCGGTCGACGTGGTCGGGCACCTCGCGGGAGGTCCGGGCGATCGTCGGTGGGCTCCTGATCCAGGACCGGGATCGGGGAGCGGTGGCGCCGGCCGGTCTCGAGGTGGTGACCAAGCGCGCGCCCACCGAGGCCGAACTCCGGGCGGCGCTGTTCGCCTGGAAGGTTTGCAAGCACGTGAAGAGCAACGCCATCGTCTTCGGCGAGGCCGACCGGATCGTCTCCCTGGGCGCCGGCCAGACCTCCCGGGTCGATGCGGTGAAGCTGGCCCGGATGAAGGCCCGGTTCCCGCTGGTGGGGACGGCGGTGGCGTCGGACGCGTTCTTCCCCTTCCGCGACGGGCTCGACGAGGCCGCCGCCGCCGGCGCCACCTGCGCGATCCAGCCTGGCGGTTCGGTCCGGGACGCCGAGGTGATCGCCGCCGCCGACGATCACGGAATGGCGATGGTCTTCACGAAGATGCGCCACTTCCGGCACTGAGCCCGTCCAAAGCCAGGTCCTCGCGCGCGGAGCGCCGGGGAAAGAGCGGGCCGGCCCCGGGACCGGCCGCATTTTCCCCCGGCGTCGAGTAGGATCGGCGGCTACGCCGGTCGCCGGCGTCGGAGCGGTCCCGGGGGGCCGCTCGCCTGGCGTTGGAGCGGAAACAGGGGCCCGCTCGCGGAGGAGCCGATCCCGTGCGCATCGACTGCCCGAAGTGCAGCGCCGCTTTTGCCATCGACGAGCGCCGGGTCCCACCGAAGGGCGTGCGGGCGCAGTGTCCGCTCTGTGGCGAGCGGGTGGTGGTGCGCCTGGGCGGAGCCTCCGCGTCGCCGCCGCATCGGGGCGCGACGGAGCCGAGCGCGGGTCCGGGAGCCCGGGTTGCCGGCGAGGGAGGCGGATCACCCGGCAGCCCGGTGGTCCTCGAGGGCGATGCCGGCCTGCCGGCGCGGCTGGCCGAGCGAGGCGAGCCGGCGGTTCCCCTGGCCGGGAGTCCACCCAGCGGCGGGCCCGAGGCGCCGATCCCCTTCCTGGCCACGGTCCAGGACAACCTGAGCCCCGGGCCCCTGGGCCTGGTCGACGAGCCCTTCCCGCATCTGCCGCCCCCTCCGCCGGCACCGACGACGAACGGCACGGTTCGGCCGATCGCACCGCTACCATCCGGGCCGATCGCCGCGCCGGCGCCGGTTCCGCCGGGCCCGTTCGCCTCGTACGCCGAGTTCGACCTCGGCCCGCCTCCCGAGCCGCCGCCATCCGACCTGCTCGGGCACCCGGTGCCGAACGGCCGGTCCGCCCGAACCTCCGATCCGGCCTCCGCGGCGCGGCCGTGGGTACGGTCTCCGGAGGACGCCGGAGCGCACCTGGCCACGGGCCTTCAGGTCCCGTTCCCGGTCGAGCGCATCGACGCCCTGCTGGAGGACCTCGACCCGGTCCGCGAGCTCGCCTCCGCCCCGGCCTCCGCGCCGGCCTCCGCGCCGGCCTCCGCGCCGGCACCGGCG
>JAEZJH010000052.1 GCA_023436385.1 Pseudomonadota bacterium | reverse complement strand
GGTTGGGAGGGGAGGGAGCACTGATAGGGGGCCAACTGCGGCGTGGCCTTGTTTCACGTGGAACAAGGGAGAGGCTCCCGCCACGCCGTGCCCAAGGACGCGGGGCGAGGGTCGAAGCGAGGCGCGCGTCGGAAGAGCGGCATGGCCCGGATTGGGCTCAGGCCCTGGGAGAGCACGGGGGTCACCCCCCGGGACGAGGATCCCTTGTTTCACGTGAAACGAAGGGGGCGTCGGTCCCTGGGAGAGGTGAGTCGTGGGGCGATGGGCGCGCGGGCGCCGGGGAGAGTCGCGTGTACGGCCTGCGGGGCGGGGAAGGCCCGTTCGTCGGTTGGCCTGTTGCCGTCTCGAGCTCCATTGGCGCCACCGTCGGGCCGCGGAATCGCCTTAAGGCTTCGGAGGCCGAAGGCGATCCGTTCCATCCGGCTCCGGGGCGATGGGGAGGGGGCCGGTGTTTCCCCACCCCGTGGGGAAGGGGTCGCGGGCTGGGACGCGCTGGTGCCAGCGGGTCCAACACGGGCCGAACCGAGAATCGCAACCGGGGCCAGGGGAGTCCGTGGGCGGCGCTGCTCTCGAAGTAATGAGGTCCTGGCGGCCGGACCGCCGACAAGGCGCCTTCGCCGCCAGGAAGGCCGGGGAACGAGCGCTCCCGGGGCCAAACCGCTCCTTCGGGCCGAGACCGGCTCTTGGCGCAGCGTGGCCCGGGTCGCCCGGCTCGAACCGCTTGGAGCACGTAGGAGGTGGCGTCCCGAGGGGCCAGGGTTGTGGCCGCGGCTGGCAACTCGAGTGGAGTGGCCAGGGCGTCGAAAGGAACGCACGAAGCTCGCCGGCGGCCGGACCAAGCGAACGGTCGGGTGAGCAGGCCCTCGGAGAGGAAACCAGACCCTCGAAACGGGCCGGGAAGCTTGGGCTCGTCGGCCTTCTTTCGCCCGGGCAGCCGAAGAAGCCGAGTGGAGGCGGGCGGCCCGGCTTGCACGACGGCTGAGCGAGCAGGTCGGGTCGGCCGAAGCCGGTCTTTGGGAGTTGCGCTGGCGGGCCCGGGCCTCCGCGGCCTGGTCGCAGCGCTGTTTCACGTGAAACAGAGGGGGATCCGCAGGGGCGAGACGCGGGCGGGCGGTGCGGGGGAGGGAATGCCTTGCCGTGCTCAGGAGGCCCGTGCTACCAGGGGAGGGTCACTCCGGAGGCTCGGCAGGGCTCATGCGCATCCTCTCGATCTCGAACCAGAAGGGCGGCGTCGGTAAGACCACGACCGCGGTGAACCTGGCCGCATCCCTCGCTTCCGCCGAACGTCGCACGCTGCTGATCGACATCGACCCGCAGGCCAACGCCGGCTCGGGGCTCGGCATCCCCCGCGACTCGACGGAGCACTCGATCTACGACGTCCTCGTCGGCGAGCGCTCGCTTCGCGAGGTGGTGCAGTCGACCGAGCTCTCGTATCTCGATCTGGCGCCGGCGTCCCGGGACCTGGTGGGCGCGGAAATCGAGCTGGTCACCGCGGATCGGCGGGAGTTCCGCCTCCGGGACGCGCTGGCGGACCTCGACCCGACCTACGAGTACGTGATCATCGACTGCCCGCCCAGCCTCGGGCTGCTGACGCTCAACGCCCTCACCGCCTGCTCCTCGGTGCTGGTCCCGCTCCAGTGCGAGTACTACGCGATGGAGGGCCTTTCCGCGCTGATGTCGACGATCGACCTGGTCCGCGAGGGGCTGAACCCTTCGATCGACCTCGAGGGGATCGTCCTCACGATGTTCGACAAGCGGACCACGCTCTCGATGCAGGTCGCGCGCGAGGTCCGGTCGTACTTCGCCGGCCGGGTCTTCGAGAGCGTGATTCCCCGGAACGTGCGACTCTCCGAGTGCCCCAGCTTCGGCAAGCCGATCCTCCTCTACGACATCGCTTCCCCGGGGGCGCAGGGGTACCTCTCGCTGGCGCGGGAGGTGCTGGCCCGGGAGAACCCGCCCGCGCCCGAGAAGGCTGCCTGAGGGGAATGCAAAGAAATGCAGACACCAAATCGCGACAACAAGGCGAACCGCCTGGGCCGGGGCCTCTCCGCGCTGCTGCCGAACGCCGGCGCGGCGCCCACTCACGCCAACCCCGTCGAAGCGCCACGCCCGCAGGGTGGGGTGCTGCAGCTGGCGATCGAGGACGTCCAGCCGGACAAGAAGCAGCCCCGGCAGAACTTCGACGATGACCGGATCGAGGAGCTGGCCGCCAGTATTAAGGTTAAGGGCGTCATCCAGCCGATCCTGGTGCGCCGCGACGGGGAGAAGTTCCGGATCATCGCCGGCGAGCGGCGGTGGCGCGCCGCCGGGCGGGCGGGGCTGAAGACGGTCCCGGCCCTGGTGCGCGAGGTGTCGGAGCGGCAGGCCTTCGAGCTGGCGCTGATCGAGAACATCCAGCGGGCGGACCTCAACCCCGTCGAGGAGGCGGAGGCCTTCCGGCGTCTCATCGAGGAACACCAGCTGACGCAGGAGGCCTGCGCCGAGCGGCTCGGCAAGGACCGCTCGGTGATCGCCAACGCCCTTCGGCTCCTTCGCCTGCCGGAGGAGGTCAAGTCGGCCCTGGCCTCGGGCGCGCTGGCGATGGGTCATGCCCGGGCGCTCCTCGGCCTCGGGGACGACGAGGCGATCAAGAAGGCGTCGGCCCAGGTGATCGACCGGGGGCTCTCGGTCCGCGAAACCGAAAAGCTGGTCCGCAAGGCGAAGGCGCCGGGGAAGGACGCGGCCAAGACCGAGGACGCTGCCGACGCGGAGCGGTCGGCAGCGAGCACGTCGCCCCAGGTGCGTTCCCTCGAGGAACAGCTGCAGCGAGCGCTGGGCACCCGGGTCAAGCTGCTGGATAAGGGTGGCGGGAAGGGGCGGATCGAGATCGAGTTCTTCAGCCATGAAGAGCTGGACCGGCTGCTCGCGCGCCTCCTCGGCGCCTCCCGGTCGGCGTAGGCGAGGCGGGCGGAGCGATGGCGTTCTGGAAGAAGATCGAACCCGAGGCCGGTGAGCCGGCTTCGACCGTTGCGGCGGGGAGTCCGCCGGTGGTCAAGGAGCGTGGGATGGCGATGCTGCGCCGCGAGGACACGGCGGCTCCGGGCGAGCTGAACGCCGTGCTGGGCCGGGGAAGTTCGTTCGAGGGGAAGCTGGCCTTCGAGGGGACCGTCCGGATCGAAGGCAACTTCCGGGGCGAGATCCACACCGAGGATACGCTGGTGATCGGCGAGGGAGCGCACGTCGAGGCGGAGGTCTCCGCCGGGACGGTGGTCGTCTCCGGAGGCGAGGTCATCGGCAACATCCGGGCGAAGCAGGTGATCGAGCTCGAGCGGTCGGCCCGCGTTCGCGGCACGCTGGAGACCCCGGCGCTCAAGATCGAGCGCGGGGTGATCTTCGTCGGCAACTGCAAGATGGACGGGGGCAAGGGCGAAGCGGCCGACCCCGCCAAGGTGACCTCGCTCGCCGAGAAGGCCGCCGAGAAGGACAAGAAGAACTAGCGGTCCGGCCGATGGCGCGGCCGATCGGATGGAGTGCGGCTGGCCGGTGAACCGGGCCGCGACCAGCCGTACCAGGCTACGAGAGTGCCGGCCCGTACTCCTCGACGGGCCGGGGATGCGACAGCTCGCGATGGTAGAGGCGCTCCACCACCGGCAGGCGCGCGGCCAGCGCCTCGACCACCACCGGATCGAACTGGTGCTCGCCGTTGGGGCCCTCGCCGGAGGCCCGGCGGAGTTCGGCGATCGCCGCCGCCAGGGGCATGCCCCGGCGGTACGGGCGATCGCAAACCATCGCGTCGAGGGCGTCGGCGACGGCGACGATTCGGGCCTCGAGGAGGATCTGGTCGCCGTCGATCCCCTCCGGGTAGCCGCGACCGTCGAGGCGTTCGTGGTGCTGGTGGATGATCCGCGAGGCCCGGCCGGCGCCGTCGAGCGCCGAGCGGGCGAGGTGAGATCCGTCGGCCGCGTGCGCGCGCATCCGGGCCCACTCGTCGTCGTCGAGGGCACCCGCCTTGCGGAGAATCGGCAAGGGAACCCAGAGCTTGCCGATGTCGTGAAGCAGGCACGCGGTCCGGAGATCGTGCCGCCGGGCCGGGGTTAGGCCCCCCAACTGATCGGCAATGACGTCGGCGACCCGGGCCACGCGGGCGCAGTGGACCGCGGTCTCGCCGTCCCGGTTGGCCAGGGTGGCGAGGAGGGCGCGAACTCCGGCGAGAGCGCCGAGCCCCGGGAGGTGGCGGCGCCGCCGGTGGCGCTGGAGCCAGGCGCCGAGCCCGGTCACCAGCCCCAACCCGACCGAGGATCCGACCATCCCCGCGGCGAGGGGCCCCTCGACGCCGGAATCGAACGGCCCGACCTGGGAGAGGGCGAGCGCGGCCACCACGCCGGTGGCCAGGGAGAAGAGGCCCCGCGAGATCGCGGAACCGGCTCGAGCCCGAGCCGGAGGCTCGGGCGAGGGGGTGGGTGTAAAGCGCATCTTGCCGCACGAACCACCGCGACGGAGGATTCATGCCGCAGCGAGCCGAGACCGGCCGGGGAGGCGGGGCCTGGCCCGCCCTCCGGTGTGGAGCGCAGACCTCTTCAATTAACAGGTGCGCGCCGCCCGAAGAGCCGGGCGGCGCGAGGTCGATTCCTCTCCTGAAGTTCGGAGAACCGCCGGGACTACGCCGGGTTACCGGCCTTCGGCACCGTCGCGATCGCGGCAGGAGCTACTCGATCTTCACGGTGATCCGCTTCGGCTTCGACTCCTCCTTGCGCGGCAGGAAGACCTTCAGGAGGCCGTGCCTGTGCTCGGCCCGGATGCGCTCGACGTCGACGGTGGGCGGTAGCGAGAAGGAGCGGAGGAAGGTGCCGTACCACCGCTCGATCTTCTGGTAGTTCTGCCGCTGGTCCTCGTGCTCCAGCTTGCGCTCGCCGGAGATGGTGAGGACCCCGTTCTCCACCTTGAGATCGACGGCCTTCGGATCGACGCCGGGCAACTCCGCGGTCAGGGTCACGCCCTCCGGGTCCTCGAAGACGTCGACGAGCGGCGACCAGTTGGAGAGCGCCTCGTTGTCCACCCGGCGGCGGGGGAGAAAGCGGTCGTCGAAGAGGCGGTTCATCGTTTCCAGCATCGAAACCGGATCGCGGAACGGATCCCACCGGTTCAGTTCGGCCATAGCAGAACCTCCATGCGACGGCTGAACGCCGTCCTCGTTTGGTTGTCCATTGGTGCCGAGGACCGGTCCCCTCGTTCGGCGAGGGCCAACGTAAGAGCCGCCGGGAACTTGTCAAACTAGCCCGCCCTTCGGGCCCGAACCGGCATCGCCCCGTAGAGGACAGTCGGCCCGTTTTGCTTGAATCCCCGGGATCCCGGTGCTAACAAACTCGTCCCTTTTCGGACCGGGCGCGCGGAGCGTCCGGCGGGGTTATCCGCCCGGATTCGAATCCCGCCACCGCTCGGCGGCCGGCGCGGGCCACGGGCGGACCCGGAGGCGCTCTTGATTCAGGGCTCGATCGCCCGGCGGTACGCCCGGGCGCTGATCGAAGTGGCGGGAGCCAGCTACGAGCAGGTGGGGTCCGAGCTGTCGGGGCTCTCCGCCGCGCTGTTCGGGACCCCGTGGGCGGCCGAGGCGCTGCTCCGGCCCGGCGTTCCCAAGGAGGCCCGGGAGCGGGCCCTCGACGGCATCCTCCAGGCCGCCGGCCTCTCGCCGCTCACCGGCAACTTCCTCCGGCTGCTCCTCGAGCGGCGGCGCCTCGATCAGCTCCCGAACATCGTCCGGGCCTACGGGGCGATGGCCGACGAGCGGGCCGGCCGCCTCCGGGCCCACGTCGCCTCCGCCCAGCCGCTTCCGCCGACGATGGTCGCGGACCTGACGCGGCGGCTCGGCGAGGCGACCCGGAAGAACGTGGCGGTGGAGACCTCGGTGGATCGCGGGCTCCTCGGCGGGCTGGTCGCGCAGGTGGGGAACGTCGTCTACGACGGCAGCCTGCGGACCCAGCTCGAAAGCCTGCGGCGCCAGCTCACCGGCGAGACCTGAGAGATCGAACTTGCTGACGCGCCGGACGCGGCGCGGATCGGAGAAGACCGCCCATGGAGATCCGGGCCGACGAGATCAGCCGCATCATCAAGCAGCAGATCCAGGACTACGGGAAGAAGGTCGAGGTCGCCGAGACCGGGACGATCCTCTCCGTCGGCGACGGCATCGCCCGCGTCTACGGCCTCGCCGGCGCGATGGCCGGCGAGCTGGTGGAGATGCCCGGCGGCACCCGCGGCCTGGTGCTGAACCTCGAGGAAGACAACGTCGGCGTCGCGATCATGGGCGAGTTCGCCCACATCCGCGAGGGCGACCCGGTCAAGCGGACCGGCCGCATCGCCGAGGTGCCGGTGGGTCGGGCGATCGCCGGCCGCGTGGTGAACGCCCTCGGCCAGCCGATCGACGGCAAGGGGCCGATCGCCGCCGCCGAGTCCCGGAAGATCGAGATCAAGGCCCCCGGCATCATCGCCCGGCAGTCGGTGCGCGAGCCGCTCCAGACCGGCCTCAAGGCGATCGACGCGATGATCCCGTTCGGCCGCGGGCAGCGCGAACTGATCATCGGCGACCGCCAGACCGGCAAGACCGCGGTGGCGATCGA
>JAEZJH010000178.1 GCA_023436385.1 Pseudomonadota bacterium | reverse complement strand
ATCGGGCGGACCCCGCGGAACAGGGCCGAGTTGGCCACCCGGAGGAGGTTGGCGGTGAGGGCGGGGTCGGGGCGGACCACGCGCTCGAACTCCGCGGCGCTGGCTCCTCCTTCGGCGAGGAGGCGCGAGAGCTGGGCGACCACCACCGGCAGCGTGGGAAGGCTCCCGATTTCCCGGGCGAGCAGGTCGGGGGAAATCATAGCTCGTACTCCTTTCCCATCGAACGGATGGTCACCTGGCCGGTGGCGACGACGAGGCGGGCGGTCCGCGACCGGGACCCGCCGCAGTCCTCCGCCGCGATCGGCATCCCCGCCTTCCAGAACATCTTCCGGAGCATCGTGTGGTTGCGTTTGCCGATCTCGAACACCCCGCTGGCGTCGTTGATCTGCCCGCCGCCGGCGACCTTCACCACCAGATCCTGTCTCCGGCAGCCCAGTCGATACAGGCGTTCGAAGAGGAGCGGGATCCCCAGGTCGGCGAACATCCCCGGGCGTTCCCGGGCCTTGGTCGCGTTGATCTGCGAGAGGGGCAGCATGTAGTGGAGCATCCCGCCCCGCTTGTGTACCGGGTCGTGGACGATCACCGCGATGCAGGAGCCGAGGGCGTAGGTGATCAGCTGGGCTTCGGGGTCGTCGGTGACCTGCAGGTCTCCCATGTCCACCACCAGGAGCTTGGGGTGGTGGGCCCAGGAGCCGGTCGGCGACCGGGTGCCGGTAGTGGATTCGCTCACGCCTGGCGGTATTCCGAGGGACGGATGGGGCGCAACGAGGTGCGAAGGCCAGCCAGGGTCTCCGAGTGGCCGATGCAGAGGAGCCCGCCCGGCGCCAGCAGCCGCTCGATCTCCGTGATCAGCGCTTGCCGGACGCCGGTATCGAAATAAATCATCACGTTCCGGCAAAACACCGCGTCGAACGGACCCTGCATCGGATAGGGGGGCTTGGCCAGGTTGAGCCGGGCGAAGTGCACCCGCTCCCGGAGCGCGGGGTGGACCTCCTCCGTCCCCGGCGTCTCCGTGGGACGGAACCACCGTTTGCGGAGGGCCGCGGGCGCCCGGGAGAGCTGCTTCTCCTGGTAGCGGCCGGCCTTCGCCACGGCGAGCACGCGGGTGGAGATGTCGGTCGCCAGGATCCTCCAGTCGATCTCCCGGCCGGCCAGGGTCTCGGCCAGGGTGATCGCCAGGCTGTACGGTTCCTCGCCGGTGGAGGCGGCGGCGCACCAGATCCTTAGCCGCTCCGGGTTCCCCTCCAGCCGCTCCGCGAGCTGCTCCCGCAGGTGTTCGAAGTGGTCCGGTTCGCGGAAGAAGGACGTGAAGTTGGTGGAGATCGCGTCGAGGAAGCGGACCAGCTCGTCGCCGCCGCGATCGGCCTTCAGAAATTCGAGATAGTCGGCGGCGGAGGCCAAGCCGAGGTCGCGGATCCGCCTCCCGATCCGGGCCTCGACGAGGGCCTCCTTCCCGTCACGGAGGGCGATCCCCGCCTGGTCGTAGGCGATGGCCTGGAAGGCGTGGAAGAGGGCGGCGTCCACCGGCGGGAACCCCTGGCAAGTCGTCGAGCGAGGGCGGGGTGATCCGGCTCCGCCCACGGCGGAACCGGGAGGGAACCTCAGGCTTCGGCGGCGGCGCCGGCGAGGACGCGGGCCTCCGACGCGGAGAGGACCTTGTCGATGTCGAGGAGGAAGATCACCCGCTTCTCGGACTAGCCGACCCCGAGGAGATAGCCGGGGTCGAAGGTTCCGGACCCGAGGCTGGGCGGCGGTTCGATCTGATCCCCGGCCACGTCGAGGACCTCGAGGACCTCGTCCACCAGGATGCCGATGGTGAGGTCGCCGGAGGCGGCAGCGAACTGCACGACGATGATCACCGTCTGGTCGGTGGGCTCTGTGGGGGCCATCCCGAACTTGGTCCGGAGATCGACCACCGGAATCACCCGGCCGCGGAGGTTGATCACGCCGCGGACGAACGCCGGCGTCCCGGGGACGCGGGTGATGTCCATCAGGCCGATCAGCTCCCGGACCTTCAGGATCTCGACGCCGTACTCCTCGCGGGAGAGCTTGAAGGTCATGTATTTGCCGCCGAGGGCGGAGAGACCCGCCGCACGCTCGCCCGGGGCCTTGGCGGTTTCGTTGGGATTCACCGTGTCTCCTCCTTGGCGGGGCCGGAGCCCGCGCGGTGCTGCCCGTCACCGATGTCCTGGAGCCGGTCGACGTTGAGTATCAGCCCGACGCGCCCGTCGGAGAGGATCGCCGCTCCGGAGAAGCGCTCGCCCTCCTCGAGGCCGACCGATCCCAGCGGCTTGATCACCACCTGCTGCTGCGAGAGCACGTCGTCGACCAAGAGGCCGATCTTGCGACCCAGGCTCTCCACCACCACCACCAGGGACTGGAGGGGATCGTCCTTGGCACCCGCGACCCCGAACAGGCGGGAGAGGCGGTAGAGCGGGAGGATCTCCCCGCGCACGTCGAGGAGTTCGCCCGCCGTCCCCAGCGTCTTGAGCATCCCCTCCCGCGGCTGGAGGGACTCGACGATCGAGAGGCTGGGGATGATGTACCGCTCGGCGCCGACGCCGACCAGCATCCCGTCGATGATCGCCAGGGTGAGGGGCAGGACCATCCGGAAGGTGGTTCCCGCGCCGGGAGTCGAGACGATCCCGACGCGCCCGCGCATCCCCTCGATGTTCCGCTTGACCACGTCCATGCCGACGCCGCGGCCGGAGAGCTCGGTGACCTGGGCGGCGGTGGAGAAGCCGGGAGCGAAGATCAGCGAGTAGACCTCGGCGTCGGTGAGGTTCTGGCCCTCGCCGACCAGCTTCTTCTCCAGGGCCTTGGCGAGGATCTTCTCGCGGGAGAGCCCCCGGCCGTCGTCCGACACCTCGATCACCACGCTCCCGCCCTCGTGGAAGGCGGAGAGGCGGAGCGTGGCCGGGACCGGCTTTCCGGCCGCCAGCCGTTCCTGGGTGGGCTCGATGCCGTGGTCCATCGAGTTGCGGATCATGTGGACCAACGGATCCTCGATCCGCTCCACCATGCTCCGGTCCATCTCCGTGTTCTCGCCGTCGATGTCGAGGACCGCCTCCTTGCCGGAGCGTCGGGAGAGCTCGCGCACCAGGCGACTCATCTTCTGGAACACACCCCGGACCGGCACCATCCGCATCCGCATCGCCACGTCCTGGAGGTCGCGGCTGATCTTGGTGAGTTGCGAGAGGTGCTTGCGGATCCGCGGACCCTGGAGGGCGGTGACCTCGGGGTCGTGGGCGACCATCGATTCGGTGATGATCAGCTCGCCGACCATCTCGACCAAGAGGTCGAGACGCTCGACGTCGACCTTGAGCACTTCCCGGATGCGGGGGGCGGGAGCGGTGGCCTGGCCAGGCGCGGAGGTGGGGGTTCCGCTCGCCGGCCGGTTCGCGGCGACGGACCCGGGGCGAGCCGGGGACGTCTCGGTGGTGTTCTCGGCGACGTTCGTGGGGGCGGACGAAAGGGGCGGGAAGGGTGCCTCGGCGCTGTCCTGGGGAGCGGACGCAGGGGGCAGGGGGGCCGCTCCGGCGGGTTCCGCGGCGACCACCACCGGGGTACCGGGCCGCCCGGCCGGCGCCGGGGCGGGATCCTCGGCGATCACCGCCTCGAGTCTCTCGATCAAAGCCGGTACGTCGGGATCGGCCTCGACCACCACGTCCTGCTCCACCGCCGAGCGGACCCCGTCGAGCAGGGCGCGCATCCGTTCGACGGCGTCGAACACCGCGTCGAGGCGCTCCCCGTCGAGCGCCAACCGCCCGTCGCGTGCGAGGTTGAGCAGCGTCTCGGTATGGTGGGCGAGCTGGCCGACGTCTTCGAACTCCAGGAATCCCGCCACTCCCTTGATGGTGTGGAAGACCCGGAACAGCGCGTTGATCGCCTCCGCCTCCCCGTCGCCACGCTCGACGGAGACGAGGATCTCGTCGGCCTTGGCCAGGCCGTCTTCGCTCTCCTGCAGGAAGTCGGCGATCAGCTCCACGGTCTCGCGATCCCGGCCGGCGGCCCGGGAGCCGGCCGGAGCCCCGTCGGCGACCGCGGAATCGGCGGCCGGCGCGGCGGGGACGACGATCGGGGCCGCGAGGGGAGCCGCGGCAGCCGGTGGCGCGGCAGGGGGAGCTGGCGGCAGGGGCCCACGGCGCAGGCCGTTCTGGACGAGGCTCACCGTCGCCGACGCGGCGGCGAGCGCCCCCGGGAGATTGGTGCCCCGGGCGATCGCCTCCGCGAGCGGACGCATGCCCTTGGCCAAGAGCTCGACCAGCGGCCGTTGACCCTGCCGGGCCAGGCCCTCCTCGAGCTGCTGGGCGCAGGCGAGCACCGGGGGAAGACCCTCCGGCGACGAGGGGTCGGCGATCACCACCGCCTGGGCGAGCTCCTCGATCAGCTCTTGGAGCGATCGCTCGGAAACGGAAGACATGTATCGGGTCCTTCGGGGGCCGACCTAGGCGCCCAGCACCGTGAGCGTCCCCGGCTCGTAGCCGGAGACGGTGATCTCGTAGTCGACCCGGGTGGAGGGCTTGCTCCGGACGGCAGCCGCCTCGGCGGGGATGGCTTCGCCCGGCGAGAACACCCGCGACAAGGCCAACCGCACCGGACTTCCCGCCGCCAGGGTCGCGGTGCCGACGTTCATCACCTCGACCAGGTTCTCGAGCAGGTTGGGAGCCAGCTGTCCCGCCTTGGCGCTCTGCGAGGCCACCGGCGCCGGGATCATCGAGAGCGCCGCTCCCAGGCTGCAGGCGAGGGGCAGGTCCACCAGACACACCACGGCCGCCGGCGCCGTCGCCGTCGCGTAGACCGCCACCGCGGGCGCCCGGGCCGCGGGAGCGGCGGCTCGCTTGACGCTCACCGTCCGGCCCAGCAGGGCGGTGAAGGTCCGGGACAGGGTCTCGGGGCTGGGAGGTGCGAGCGACATGTTCTACCTGGCTGCCTCGCGCTCGCGAACCACGAGCAGGGAGGCGGTTACCGGCCCGAGTTGAAGATCCGTGGCGTGGATCATCAACTTCTCGGTCGGCTCGATGTACCCGTTGATGAAGATCGGGAGCCCCAGGGTCAGGCTGCCCAGCTTCGGGAGCATCCGGGCCTTGATGCCGCCGGCAAAGATATTGGCGAGCTCCCCGATGGCATCGGCGATGTCCGCGGAGGGCAGATCCTCGTCCTCGGGCTCCATCCCGAGCATGGCCTTGGCCAGCGCCTGGAGGCCCGCCGGGTCGGCGACGAGGCCGATCTGGACCGAATCGCCGGGAGCCATGAGGCCGATATAGGCGCCGGGGCGCTGCCCGTTCCGGAAGTCGGGGTTGGGCCCCTGGCTCTGGCCGTCGAGCCCCAGGGCGGCGACCGCCAGCTCGAGGGTGGCCTCGATCGCCGCGTCCATCCACTCCTGGGAAGAGGCGCGGACGCTCAAGGAAGCACCGGAGCGAGGGCCGTACGGAGCGTCTCGGGCGTGAAGGGCTTGGTGAGGAGGAAGAGGGCGCCGGCCTTGAGGGCCTGGTCGCGCATCTCCGGGCTGCTCTCGGAGGTGACGAAGCCGAAGCGAACCTCGTCGCCGCTGGCGCGGAGCTGGTTGAGGAGGTCGATGCCGTTCATCTCCGGCATGTTCCAGTCCGCGAGGACCAGGTCGGGAGGGTCGGCGTGGATCGCCCGGAGGGCTTCGGCCCCGTTCGCCGCTTCCACGAAGGTGTGTCCACCCAGACCGATCTGGCGAAGGGCGCGCATCACCAGAAGCCGCATGGCCTTGCTGTCATCGACGACGAGGATCTTCATCGGTGCTCTGTCTCCGACCTGCTGGTGTAACCAGGACCCGCCGCGTCTGCACGGCTCGCCGGGCGCTATCGGTAACCGTGACGCGAGACGCGTCGGTTTCTACCGATTGGGCCAGGACCGGCGGGACCGCGAGCGGCGGGAGCCGCGCGGCGGCGGCGCTTTCTTGTACCGCGTCCGCGGGCCTCCTGCGAAGGGGGGCCGCCGGGATCCGACGGCTTCGGAGCCCGGTGATCGGTGGCTCGCATCGTGTGGCGTCAAGGGCTTGACGTGTATCCGCTCGGGCTGGAAGGGATGTCTCGAAAGGCGGGCGAAACACCGTTTGATGTGTCAAGGAACTGGCGTCAGAGCCGGTCCTTGCCTGGCGAGGCCGGGGATCGTCGGGGCGCGAGCGGCGCTCGTCCCGGTCGCGCGTGGTCGGGGGATCGCCGGGCGGGTGGCGTGCTCCCCGGCTCCGGTCCGAGGGTACGCCGCCCGGAGGACAGGGCCGCCGGCGTGGCTCGTCCCGACCGGGACGGCGGGCGCCGCGCCGCCGCGTCGGGTGTATGCTTCGCCGGACCTTGCGTCCCGGGCGACCGTGTCCGGGACGGCGGGAGCTTTGACCGATGACCGTTCGCACCGGACTCGACGTCGCCGCCGCCACGCGTTTTCCCGCCCTCGCGGGACTGCGCGTCGGAGCGATCTGCAACCCCACCTCCGTGGACGCGGGGTTCCGGCATCTCGCCGACCTCCTGGCCGCCACGCCGGGGGTGGAGCTGGCGGCCCTCTTCGGCCCCGAGCACGGGATCCGCGGCGCCGCCCAGGACATGATCGGCGTCGCCGGGGAGGTCCGGGACGGGCGGACCGGGGTCCCGGTCCATTCGCTCTACGGCTCGACCTTCGACTCCCTCGCGCCGACGCCGGACATGCTCCGGGGGCTCGACGCCCTGGTCTTCGACGTCCAGGACGTGGGGGCGCGCTACTACACCTTCGTCTACACCATGGCGCTCTGCATGCGGGCGGCGGCCCGGGCGGGCCTCAAGTTCGTGGTCCTCGACCGCCCCAACCCCATCGACGGCGTGCACGTCGAGGGAAACCTAGTCCGGGAACCGCTCCGTTCCTTCGTCGGCCTGTATCCGCTCCCGGCCCGGCACGGGATGACCGCCGGGGAGCTGGCCGGGCTGTTCAACGAGCTCCACGCGGCGTCCGGCGAGCGCTGCGACCTCACCGTGGTGCGCTGCCAGGGCTGGGACCGGCGCCGCGAGTGGGACGCCACCGGCCTCCACTGGCTGCCGCCGTCCCCCAACATGCCCACCGTCGACACCGCGCGGGTGTATCCGGGCGGATGTCTCTTCGAGGGCACCAACCTCTCCGAGGGCCGGGGCACGACCCGGCCGTTCGAGCTCTGGGGCGCGCCCTGGCTCGATCCCTACGAGCTGTGCGAGGCGCTCGCGGCCGAGCGGCTCCCCGGCATCCGGTTCCGCCCGGTCTATTTCGAGCCGACCTTCCACAAGCACGCGGGGCAGACCTGCGGCGGCGCCTTCTGGCACGTCGACGACCGGGACGCCTTCCGGCCAATCCGGACCGGGCTCGCCTGCCTCCGGGCGGCGCGGCGGCTGGGCGGCGCCGCGTTCCGCTGGCGCACGGAGCGCTACGAGTTCCGGGACGACGTCCCCGCCATCGACCTCCTCGCCGGTGACGCCGCGGTCCGGGAGGCGATCGACGCCGATCGGCCCCTCGAGGCGATCACCCGGGGCTGGGACGAGGAGCTGGCCCGGTTCGTGCCGCTCCGGGAGAAGCACCTGCTCTACGGGGAGGAGCCGTGAAGATCGCCCTCTTCGGCGGCGCCTTCGATCCGCCCCACGTCGGCCACTTCCTCGCCGCCGGGTACGTCCTCGCCACGGCCGACGTCGACCGGGTCTGGCTGATGCCCTCCTACCGGCACCCCTTCGGCAAGCGGATGGCCAGCTTCGAGCACCGGGTGGAGATGTGTCGCCGGATGGCCGCCCTGTATGCGACCGGCGTCGAGGTGACGCGGGTCGAGGAGGAGGTCCCGGGGGAAGGGAGGACCGTCGACACCCTGGAGCACCTGGTGGCGAAGTACCCCGACGATACCTTCCGCCTGGTGATCGGCAGCGACGTGATCAAGGACGCGCCGCTCTGGAAGCGGTTCGACCGGGTGGTGGAGCTGGCCCCGCCGATCCTCCTCGCCCGCGGCGGCCATCCCCACGCCCACGCCCGCGGCGTGCTGCTCCCCGAGGTCTCCAGCACCGAGGTCCGGTGCCGGATCGCCTCCGGGGAGCTACCCGAGGAGCTGGTGGCGCGGCCGGTGCTCGCGTACGTGCGGGAGCACCGGCTCTACGCACTCGACGCGAGTTGAGCGGGCACACGGGGAGCGGGGCGACGGAGGCACCGGCGCGACGCACCCGCCGCGAGCCTCGAAGGTTCGCCGCCGGGACGGCACGAGAGGCGGAATCCCGGTCCGGGTGTCCCCCTCGCTGGCGGCGTGCCACCTGGCACGTTAGGATGTGCCTATCGACGGAGGGCCGATGGAGCACGTGGCGCGGATCACCGATCTCCTGGGGGGCGCGAAGGCGCTCGGGACCCGGCCGGCGTCGGAGCAGGACTTCGTGGCCCTCCTCCGCCGCGGGTTGCCGGTGCGCTCGCTGCAGGCGGTGCTCCGGTGGCTGGGGCTGACCGACGAGGAGGCCTCGGCGTCGCTGGGGGTCCCGAAGCGAACGCTGGCCCGGCGCAAGGCGGAGGGGGCGCGGCTGAAGGCCGCGGAGTCGGAGCGGGTGCTCCGGCTGGCCCGGGTGGCGACGCTCGCCGAGCAGGCGCTGGGGAGCCTGGAGAACGCGCAGAAGTGGCTGCGTTCTCCGAACACGGCGCTCGCGGGCGAGGCGCCGCTCTCGCTTCTCGACACGGACCTGGGCACGGAGTCGGTCCTCGACGAGCTGCGCCGGTTCGAGTACGGCGTGTTCTCCTGAGCGACCGGATGGTCGCTCCAGCGCAAGGCGGCGCGCGAACGCGTTTGCACCGTGGCCCGGCCCGGGCCTTGGGGGCCGGGCACGGAGAGACAAGGCCGACGATGCGTCTCTTTCGACTCTGCAAGGCTCGCTTCGCGGCCACCGGGTGGGACGGCGAGGGAGCCCGGCGCGTCGGCGGGCGCTGGAACCATCGGGGCGACGGGGTGGTGTACGCCGCCCCCAGCCTGGCGCTGGCGGCGTGGGAGACCTTCGTGCACGTCGACCCGGGGCTGATTCCCGCGGACCTGGTGCAGCTGGTGGCCGACCTGCCGGACGATGTCTCCCGACGCGAGGTGGCTCCGGGAGAGTTGCCCAAGGGCTGGAACCGCTACCCCGGCCCCACCAGGTTGCAGGACCTGGGCTCCGCCTGGATTCGCTCCCGGGAGACGCTGCTCCTGGTGGTGCCTTCGGCGGTGATCGCCGACGAGCGCTGCGTGCTGGTCAATCCGGGACATCCGGAGTTCAGCCGCCTGGTGCTCGAGCCGCCCCGGCCGTTTGCCTTCGATCCCCGCTCGTGGCGGCGCTGAAGTGAGGGAGGTTCCCGGGGAAAGGGTTCCGGTCTCGAGGAGCCGCCGGCCCATCCCGGGGGCGGGGCTCCCGGGGAGGCTGCCGCGGGGAATCGGCTTGGGTGCGCCGTCAGCCCGCGGCGCGGGCGAGGGCCTTCTCCAGGGCGGATCGCCAGTTGGGCCCGTGGGGTACCCGGGCCACCAGGCGGCCACGGGCGTCCCGGAGGCCGGGGAGCCGGCGTAACGCCAGCTTCCAGCCGTCGGCGAGGAGCCGCTCCTCGCCGCGATACAGGGGCCCGCGCTGGAAGCCCAGGGAGACGAGGAGCCGGCCCAGGTCGGCGGCGCGGGTGCGGCCCAGGGTGCGCCGGGCGTCGGGGTCGAGGGCGGCCAGTTCGGCGGGCGGGGCGAGGCGGAAGACGTACGTGGCGCGGCCGGAGCGGGGGCCGGTCTCGACCACCAGGGCGTTCTTCGCCGGGACGGGGAAGACGCAGAACAGGGCGCGGCCCTGGAGCGGGTCGGTCTCCGGGGCGGCCTCCGCCTCCTCGTCGGCGGCCTCGTCCGCGGCCGG
>JAEZJH010000145.1 GCA_023436385.1 Pseudomonadota bacterium | reverse complement strand
GCCCGGGAGGAGCGTCATCACGGAGGAGACGAAGGCGACGAGCCGGGGGATCCCGAAGATCAGGTCCCGGGTGTTGCCGTCCTGCTTCACCGTCCCGTTGACCCGGCAGCGAACCGGGAGCGCGGCGAGATCCAGCGTCTCCTCGATCCACGGGCCGAGCGGGCAGAAGGTGTCGAACCCCTTGGCCCGGGTGAACTGCACCTCCGCCCGCTGCAGGTCCCGGGCGGTGACGTCGTTGACGCAGGTGTAGCCGGCGATCACGGCCGCCGCCGCGTCCTCGGGGACGTTCCGGCAGCGGCGCCCGATCGCCACCGCCAGCTCCGCCTCGTGGTGCACCTCGCGGCTCGTCGGCGGCAGCACGATCGGCTCGCCCGGTCCGATCACCGTGGTGGCGGGCTTCAGGAAGACCAGCGGCGCGGACGGCAGGTCGTGCCCCAGCTCCTTGGCGTGGGCGGCGTAGTTCCGGCCGATGCCGACCACCTTGGTCGGTTCGCAGGGCGGAAGGAGCCGTGCCCCGGCCAGCGCCACCGTCTCCCCCGTCTCCCGGCCGCCGGCCCAGGGGGCGGCGTCGAGGAGCCGGACCTCGTCGCCGGAGAGGCGGCCGTACCGCGGCCCGCCCCCGGCCTCGCAACGCACGATCCTGCCCACGTCTCCTCCGCCCTACCGGAACCCCAGCACGTCCTGCATGTCGTAAAGGCCCGGCTTCTTCCCGACCACCCAGGCCGCGGCCCGGAGCGCGCCCCGGGCGAACTGGTCACGGCTGGTGGCCCGGTGGGTCAGCTCGAGCCGCTCGCCGGCGCCGAGGAAATACACGGTGTGTTCGCCCACCACGTCGCCGCCCCGGAGCGTCTGGATCCCCAGCTCCCGCTCGCCCCGCTCGCCGATCAGCCCTTCCCGCGCGTAGCGGGCGTCCTTCCCCAGGTCGCGGCCGGTGACCACGGCGATCGCCTGGGCCAGCGCCAGGGCGGTGCCGGAGGGCGCGTCCTTCTTCTTCTTGTGGTGGAGCTCGACGATCTCCGGGTCGAACCCGCCGTCGAGGACCTTGGCCGCCTCCGCCACCAGCTTGAGCAGGAGGTTCACGCCCACCGACATGTTGGGCGCCATCACCACCGGGATCTCCCGGGCGCAGGCGAGGACGGCCGCCTTCTGCTCGGGCTGGAGGCCGGTGGTGCCGATCACGATCGGGACCCGGTGCTTGGCGCAGGCCAGCGCGTGGGTCACCGTGCCCGCCGGCGTGGTGAAGTCGATCACCACGTCGCAGTCGAGGCCGAGGGCCTTCTCCAGCTGGTCGAGGACGGGCACCTCGAGCGGCGGCCGCCGGGCGGCGACGCCGGCGTCGATCCCCACCGCCTCCTCGCCCGGGCGCTCGGTGGCGGCGACCAGCGCGTAGCCCTCGGTTTCCGAGACCGCCCGGAGGATCTCGCCGCCCATCCGGCCGGCGACGCCGGTGACCACCACCCGGATCACGCCCTCACCTCGATCCCCAGGTCGGCGAGAGCGGCCCGGAGCGCCTCCCGGGTAGCGGCGGTGGCCGGGGTAAGCGGCAGCCGGATCTCGTCGGCGAACCGGCCGAGGAGGTGGAGCGCCGCCTTCACCGGGATCGGGTTCGACTCGACGAAGAGCGCCCGGTGGAGCGGCTGGAGCGTCACCTGGAGCTCCCGGGCCTCCCGGAGCCGGCCCTCCCGCGCCGCGCGGACCAGGTTGCTGACCTGCCGCGGCGCGACGTTGGAGCTGACGGAGATCACGCCCTTGCCGCCCAGGGCGCAGAAGGGGGCGATGGTGGGATCGTCGCCCGAGAGCATCGAGAAGCGGTCGCCCACCCGCTCGAAGATCTCCACCAGGCGCACCAGGTTGCCGGTGGCCTCCTTCACCGCCACCAGCTCCTCGATCCCGGCGAGCGCCTCGTAGGTGGCCGGCTGGAGATCGCAGCCGGTGCGGCCCGGCACGTTGTAGGCGACGAGCGGGAAGCCGGGGACCTGGCGGGCCACCTCGCGGTAGTGCGCCACCAGGCCCGCCTGCGTCGGCTTGTTGTAGTAGGGGGTGACCACCAGCGCCGCGTCGGCGCCGGCCTCGCGCATCGCCTGCACCTGCTCGATCGTCTTCGCGGTGGAGTTCGAGCCGGCGCCGGCGATCACCGGCTTCCCGGCGGCGTGGGCCACCTCCACGGCGATCTCCACGCAGGCGAGCTGCTCCACCGGGGAGAGCGTGACCGCCTCGCCGGTGGTGCCGCAGGGGACCAGACCGTCGGTGCCATTCGCGAGCTGCCACTCGCAGAGTTCGCGGTAGGCCCGTTCGTCGAGCGCTCCGTCGCGGAAGGGCGTGGCGAGGGCGGTGAACGAACCTTCGAGGGAGAGCTTGGTCATCGGCAAATCCTCCGGGCGGGGACGCGCATCCTACGAAGCGGCACCACTCCCGGCAACGGTGGCGCGCGCGGCCTCCTCGTACCACCCGGCCCACGGGCGATTCGCCCCGCGGTCAGCCCGGCCGCTCGCCCCGCGCGAGGTCGGCCCAGGTCTCCCGGCGGCGGGCCAGGAGCACGCGGCTGCCGTCGACGAGCAGCTCGGCCGGCCGGGGCCGCGAGTTGTAGTTCGAGGCCAT
This sequence comes from Pseudomonadota bacterium, assembly GCA_023436385.1. GTDB lineage: Bacteria > Myxococcota > Myxococcia > Myxococcales > Vulgatibacteraceae > JAEZJH01. Next base: position 4,809 of record JAEZJH010000145.1, on the reverse strand, counting down.
GGCGAAGCCGTAGGCGCCGGCACTCATCACCGCGACCAGGTCGCCCGGGGCGACGTCGGCGACCTCCCGGTCGCGGGCGAGGAAGTCCCCCGACTCGCAGACCGGGCCGACCACGTCGGCCTTGACCGTGCGCCGCCCGCGGGCCCGCTCCACCGGCACCAGGTCGTGGTGCGAGCCGTAGAGCGAGGGGCGGAGGAGGTCGTTCATCCCCGCGTCGACGATCACGAACTCCTTCTCGGCACCCTGCTTCCGGTAGAGCACCCGGGTGACCAGCACCCCGGCGTTGCCGACGATGACGCGGCCGGGCTCGAGGAGCAGGGTGACGTCGAGCTTCCCGAGCGCCCGCTTCACCGCGGCGCCGTACGCGCGCGGCGCGGGCGGGGCCTCGTCGTCGTAGGGGATCCCCAGGCCCCCGCCGAGATCGAGGAACTCGATGGGAAAGCCCGCGCCCCGCAGCTCCTCGACCAGCGCCCGCACCCGCACCAGCGCGTCGACGAACGGCGCCACCTCCACCAGCTGCGAGCCGATGTGGCAGTCGACGCCGATGGGGTCGAGGTTGGGGAGCGCCCGGGCCCGGGCGTAGACCTCGCCGGCGCGCTCGATCGGGATCCCGAACTTCGAGGTCCGGAGCCCGGTGGCGATGTAGGGGTGGGTCTTCGGATCGACGTCGGGGTTGACCCGCACCGCGATCCGCGCCCGGCGCCGCTGCCGCTTCGCCACCCGGGAGATCGCCTCCAGCTCGCCCTCGCTCTCGACGTTGAAGAGGAGGATCCCGTGGGCGAGGGCATACCCGAGGTCCTCGTCGGTCTTGCCGACGCCGGAGAAGACCGCCCGCGTCGGATCGCCGCCGGCGGCGAGGACGCGGTACAGCTCGCCGCCCGAGCCCACGTCGAAGCCGCTCCCCAGCCGCGACAGCCGCGCCAGCACCGCGAGGTTGGAGTTGGCCTTCACCGAGTAGCAGACCAGGTGCGGCCGTCCGGAGAAGGCCCGGTCGAAGACCCGGTAGTGCCGGTCGATGGTGCCCGCGGAGTAGACGTAGAGCGGCGTTCCGTGGCGCGCGGCGAGGGCGTCGAGGGAGACGCCCTCGCAGTGGAGCTGGCCGTGGACGTAGCGGAAGAGGTGCATCCCGATCCCCCGGTCGGATCCGCGGAAAGGTAGCCATCGACCGCGGCCCGCGCCGCCCCCGGGGCCGGAGGACCGGGGGTCACTCGCTGCCCGGCACCTCGTCGCCGAAGGTCTCGTCCCCGCCGAACCCCTCCAGCTCGTCGAACGGATCGATCCCGCCCGCGCCGCCGGTGCCGCCCTGCTCCGCCGCGCCGCCGGTGCCGCCGGCGCCGGGCTCGACCTTCTTCGGCATCGGGATCCGCGTCGTCGTCGCCTCGGTGGGCGGCCGGGGTGGCGCCTTGGCGCCGCAGCCCCACGCGAGCATGCCCGCCAGAACTCCCACGCCGATCGTCAGTCGAGCTGCTCGCGCCACCGTCGCACCTCCTCGCGGACCCGGGCCGGGGCCGGTCCGCCGACGACGTCCCGGCGGGCGAGGCTCATCTCCGGATCGAAGAGGCCCGGCTCCGCCAGCGCCGGATGGTACGCCGCCAGCGTCTCCGGCGGGAGGTCGGCGAGGCGCATTCCGCGCTCCCGGGCCTCCCGGACCATCGCCCCGAGGAGCTCGTGGGCCTTGCGGAAGGGGACGCCCGCCGCCACCAGACGCTCGGCGGCGTCGGTGGCGCAGACCTCTCCCTCGTGCAGCGCCGCCCGCATCCGCTCCGGGACGAAGCGGGCGCTCTCCACCAGGCCCGCGAGCACGCGGGCAGAATCGACCAGGGTCTCGTGGGCGTCGAGGGCCGGCCGCTTGTCCTCCTGGAGATCCTTGTCGTAGGCGAGCGGGAGCCCCTTCACCACCGCGAGCAGGGTGACCAGATCGCCGATCAAACGCCCGGCCTTGCCGCGCACCAGCTCCGCGACGTCCGGGTTCCGCTTCTGCGGGAGGAGCGACGAGCCGGTGCAGAAGGCGTCGTCGAGGACCACGAAGCCGAACTCGAGGGTCGCCCAGAGACAGAGCTCCTCGGCGAACCGCGAGAGGTGCACGCCGGCGATGGCGGCGGCGGCGAGGAACTCGAGGAGCCCGTCCCGGGCGGAGACGCCGTCGAGCGAGTTCCGGGTGACGCCGTCGAGGCCCAGGGTCCGGGCGGCGTGCTCGCGATCGATCGGGAGGGTGGTGGCGGCCAGCGCCCCGCTCCCCAGGGGCGAGCGCGCGTGGCGCCGGGCGCAGTCGCGGAAGCGGCCCCGGTCGCGCTCGAGCGCCTCGACGTGGGCGAGGAGGTGGTGCCCCAGGGTGATCGGCTGCGCCCGCTGCAGGTGCGTGTAGCCCGGCATCGGATCGCCGGCGTGGCGCTCCGCCTGGCCCACCAGCGCCCGCTGCAGCTCGGCGAGGGCGCGGTCGGTCTCGCAGACCGCCCGCTGCAGCCAGAGGATCTCGTCGAGAGCCACCTGGTCGTTTCGCGACCGGGCGGTGTGGAGCTTGCCGGCGACCTCCGGCCCCACCAGCTCCGCGAGCCGCCGCTCGACGTGGGTGTGGATGTCCTCGAGTTCCTCGCGGAAGGGGAGCTTCCCCTCCGCCAGTTCGCCCTCGATGGTCCGGAGCGCCCCGACGATCGCCGCGGCGTCCTCCGCCGGGACGATCCCGGCGGCGGCGAGCGCCTCGACGTGGGCGATCGAGCCGGCCACATCCTCGCGGAACAGCCGGCGATCGACGTCGATCGACGCGTTGAACGAAACCAGTCTCCCGTCGGCCGGCGCCGACAGCGCCGCCCGGGAGACCGCCCCCCCATTTCGTTCCACGGGCCCCCCCGTCTCGCTTCAGTACGTTACCGCGAAGATCCCCCGGACCGCCTGCGCGGTGGACGAGTCGAAGGTGTCGCCGGTGGTGAGGTCGTACTGGTTCAGCCCCGACATCGGGAAGAGCACGCCGTACCGCACCCCGGCCACGAAGTTGTCGTCGGAGCGGTAGAGGATCCCCGCGTCGACCTCGACGCCGAGGGGCTTGTCGCCGGTCGGCGTGGTCCGGCCCTCGTTGGCCTGCGAGTAGATGATCGCCAGGCTGAGGTTCAGGCCCTCGGTGACGTCGTAGCGGAGCGACGGCTTCACGTAGGTGGCGTCGGTGACCCCGCCCAGGATCTCCCGGAACAGGATCATGTCGACCCGGTAGTCCTGGTCGAACCGGAAGTTCTCGATCTTGTTGTCGGAGCAGACCGCGCCCCGGCAGGCGTACTGCGGACCTTCCCAGGCGCCGCGCTCGGTGGCGTCGCCGGTCCGCCCGGGGAAGTTGCCGAAGCCGTAGGCGGGGTCGCCGGAGGCGTAGCCCAGCTCGAGGCCGAGGGAGAGGTCGCCGTCGAGGAGCTCGAACTCGTTCTGGATCACCGCGCCGTACTGGGCCAGCTCGAGGTTCTGGGTGGCGGTGGAGGACTGGCTCGGGTCGAGGGCCCAGTTGCCGATCTCGCCCTGGACGGTGACCAGCTCCAGCTCGAGCCGGTAGCTCTTGTGGATCAGGCGGAACCAGAGGTCGGGGATCACCGCCCAGGCGTCCCGGGGCACGAAGTCGCTGCGATCGAGGACGCCGTCGTCGATGGCGTTGACGTCGCCGGGGGCGAAGCCGATGGCGTTCTGGTCGGGCGCGTCCCAGCTCTGGGTCCGGTAGACGAAGTAGAGGCCGTAGTTGACGAAGGTCTGCTGGCCGGCGAGCCGCTTCTTGCGCATCTCCTCGGGATCGTCCTGCCGGGCGATCGCCAGCACCAGGTCGCGGGCGTCGTCGAGCTGGGTCCGATCGACCGGCTGCGCGGTGGGGATCGGATCGCCGGGGCGGCCGGTGGTCGGGCCCTCGGAGACGAAGTCGATCGCCGGGGCGATCACGTGGTCGGCGATCTTGGTGGCGAAGAGGATCCGGTCGACGGTGTCGCCGTGGTCGCAGTCGAGGCAGTTGCCGTCGTTGGCCAGAACGCCCAGGCCCCAGTGCGTCCCCATCCGGCCGAAGCGCAGCTCGCCGAAGGGCGTGCGCACCTCCGCCCAGGCGCGCTTCACCACGATCGAGTCGGTCCAGGAGTTGTCGCCGTACTGCGGCGGCCGCTGCCCATTGGCGAAGAAGGAGTAGCCGGAGCGGGAGCCGTGGTCCGGGGAGGAGCCCAGCACCACGTTGTCGAGGAGGTCGATCTGCGCCTTGATCCGCACCTGCTCCGCCACGTTCAGCGTCGGCTCGAAGCGGAGCCGGAGATCGGCGAAGGCGTTGGTGCTGCGGTCGGAATCGACGGGATCGTCCGGGTAGATGGTCGGGGTCCCGGCCCGGTCGCGCTGGCCCAGGTCGAACTTGTCGAACAGCTCCATCCGCGTGCGGAAGTAGCCGTGGGCCTCGAAGAACTCGAGCTCGGGGCGGGTCTCCTCGAACTCCTCATCCCAGGCCTGGGCGGCGTTGGCGGAGGTGACCGCGGCCCGGACCTCGTCGCGGATCTCCTCCTTCACCGTGTCGAAACGCCCCTCGAGCTCGGCGAGGATCTCCTTGCGGAGGGCCTCCCGCTCGGGATCGGACGACCGCGGGGTCTGTCCTGGGGTGGGCCGCGAACGGGGCGCCCCCTGGGCGGAGGCGACGTGGGGAACGAGGAGCGCGGCGCAGAGCACGGCGGCGGCAGCCACCGCGGGACGAAGGAACATGGGCTCCTCCGGAGCGGAGTAGAGGCCGGTGACTAGCAGCCGGGATCCGTGCTGTCAACGAACGGCGGCAGGGCTGTCGCGCCGCCGCCGTTCGGTCTGGAGGCGGAAGGC
>JAEZJH010000142.1 GCA_023436385.1 Pseudomonadota bacterium | reverse complement strand
ACTCCCGGGCTCCGCCCGTCCGCCCTTCCTCCTCCGCACCGTCGTCGCCGGGGACCGCGTCGCCGTGCCGGGGGCCGGGAGCCGGAAGGTCCGGGAGCTCCTCCGGGAGGCCGGGGTGCCGGAGGAGGAGCGGGATCGCGCCGTGTTGCTGGTCGTCGGCGAGCGCCCCGCCTGGCTCGTCGGAGTTCGGGCCCTGCTTCCCCGGCCCGCTCCGGGAGCGGCGGCGTGGGTGTTCACCGCGGCGAGGCGGCGCCCCCACGGGAACGAAGGGGGAGCCCCGATGGTTGGGGCCGACGGATGAAAGGCTCTCCTACCCGGCACCCGGCGACTGCGACCCCGGCCTCGAGACAGGGCCGGCCCGACCTCCGGGCAGCGCGGGGCTCGGCAAGGCGTTAAGCCGAGAAAGGATCCGCGCCGCTTCCGGCGGAATTCCGGCCGAGAGGCTGCTACTCTCCCGTTCTACTTGATCCGTGTCTTCCGGATCCGAGGGGCAAAACCGAGTGCGACAGTCGTACAAGACCGTGCTGTTGTGGGTCGTGCTGATCGTGATGTTCGTCGGCTTCTACCAGGTCTTCAACCACAACGGGACGGAGATCCAGGACCAGGACTTCTCGACCTACCTCGCGCAGATCGAGGACGGGAAGGTGGAGTCGGTGACCATCAAGGGCACCACCCACTCCTACCGGCTCAAGGGCGACAAGGCCGAGTACCGGACCTCGGGCCCCATCGGCGAGAAGCTGCTCGAGCGGTACGAGACGGGCGGGGTCCAGTTCAAGTTCGAGAAGGAGGAGCAGAACTCGGTCTGGCTGCAGGTGCTCCTGCAGGGCCTGCCGATCGTCTTCCTCTTCGTCGTCTTCCTGCTCTTCATGCGGCAGCTCCAGGGGAGCGGCGGCAAGGCGATGAGCTTCGGCAAGTCGAAGGCGAAGCTGCTCTCCGAGGTCCACAACAAGGTCACCTTCTCCGACGTCGCCGGCATCGACGAGTCGAAGGACGAGCTCGAGGAGATCGTCTCCTTCCTCAAGGACCCGAAGAAGTTCACCCGCCTCGGCGGCCGGATCCCCAAGGGCGTGCTGCTGATGGGCCCCCCGGGGACCGGCAAGACCCTGCTGGCGCGGGCCGTCGCCGGCGAGGCCGGGGTCCCGTTCTTCTCCATCTCCGGCTCGGACTTCGTCGAGATGTTCGTCGGCGTCGGCGCCAGCCGGGTCCGGGACCTCTTCGAGCAGGGCAAGAAGAACGCCCCCTGCATCATCTTCATCGACGAGATCGACGCCGTCGGCCGGCACCGCGGCGCGGGCCTGGGCGGCGGTCACGACGAGCGGGAGCAGACCCTCAACCAGCTCCTCGTGGAGATGGACGGCTTCGAGGGGAACGACGGCGTGATCCTGATCGCCGCCACCAACCGCCCCGACGTCCTCGACCCGGCGCTCCTCCGGCCGGGCCGCTTCGACCGCCGCATCGTGGTGCCGCGCCCCGACGTGAAGGGCCGGGAGGGCATCCTCAAGGTCCACGTCCGCCGCACCCCGCTCGCCCCCGAGGTCGACCTCGAGGTGATCGCCCGCGGCACCCCCGGCTTCGCCGGCGCGGATCTCGAGAACCTGGTGAACGAGGCGGCGCTCCTCGCGGCCCGGCAGAACAAGGACCGCGTCGACATGACCGACTTCGAGGCGGCCAAGGACAAGGTGATGATGGGCACCGAGCGCCGGAGCATGATCATCTCCGAGCGCGAGAAGCGGACCACCGCCGTCCACGAGGCCGGCCACGCCCTGGTGGCGAAGCTCCTCCCGGGCACCGACCCGGTCCACAAGGTCACCATCATCCCCCGCGGCCGCGCCCTGGGCCTGACCCAGCAGCTGCCGATGGAGGACCGGCTCAACCTCTCCCGGGACTTCGCCCTCAACCAGATCTCCGTGCTGATGGGCGGCCGCATCGCCGAGGAGGTCTGCTTCGACGGCCAGAAGACCACCGGCGCCGGCAACGACATCGAGGTCGCCACCGACATGGCCCGCCGCATGGTCTGCGAGTGGGGCATGAGCGACAAGCTGGGGCCGCTCGCCTTCGGCAAGAAGCAGGGCGAGGTCTTCCTCGGGCGCGAGATGGGCGTGCAGCAGGACTACTCGCCCGACACCGCCCGGGAGATCGACTCCGAGGTGAAGGAGATCGTCCTCGCCCAGTACGCCCGGGCCCGGAAGATCCTCGAGGAGAACCGGGCCACCCTCGAGGCGATCGCCGACGCGCTGATGGAGTACGAGACCCTGGACGGCGAGGACCTGAACGTGCTGATCTCCGGCGGCAAGATCACCCGGCAGAAGCCGGCGGCGCCGGTCTCGCTCCCCGAGCGCAAGGAGAAGCGCAAGGAGGCGAAGATCCTCGACGCCCTCGAGGGCCTCGGCCAGGCCAAGCTCGGCGAACCGGGGAAGGCGTAGGCAGGAGTGACGATGTCGGTCCGAGCTCGGTTCATCGCAGGGGACGATCCCGGCGATCTCTCCCTGGCGATGGCCGCGCTCGGACTCCCGCGCGGCGCCGGCGACCTCGTCGGCGCCGCCGTCGTCTCCGGGCACCTACTGGTCACCGGCCTCCCGGCCCCGGCCGATCGGCTCCTCCGGGAGGCGGCGGCGGGACCCGGCGGTCCAAAGCTGACCGAGGGACCCTCCGGCGCGCTCCTCCTCTCCGGCCGCCTCGAGGCGATCCGCCGGACCGGCGACGCCCTCCGGCGCCGCGAGGACCTGCCGGAGGTGGCGGAGGCGGGCGGGAAGATCCTCCGGGCCTGCTTCCACGCCGGCCTCGACCCGGCGGTGCGGATCGGCCCGGTGACCGTCGGCGGGGGTCACCGCCCGGCGATCATGGGCATCGTCAACGTCACCCCCGACTCCTTCTCCGACGCCGGCCGCTACCTCGATCCCGGGGCCGCGGTGGCCCGGGCGGAGGAGTTGGTGGCGGCGGGGGCCGACCTCCTCGACCTCGGCGGCGAATCGACCCGGCCCCGGGGACTCTACGGCGAGGGCGCCCGGGCGGTGGAGGTGGCGGAGGAGCTGGCCCGGGTGATCCCGGCGGTCGAGCGCATCGCCCGGGCCCTGCCGAATACGCCGATCTCCCTCGACACCTCGCGGGCCGAGGTGGCGGCCCGGGGGATCGACGCCGGCGCCGCCCTGGTCAACGACGTCCGGGGCCTCGCCGACGACGCGCTGGCGAAGGTGGTGGCGGACCGGGGCGTGCCCTGCTGCCTGATGCACACGCCCGGCGAGCCGACGGTGATGGCCTCCCTCACCGACTACGACGACGTGGTCGGCGAGGTGGCGGAGGCCTTGGGCGCGCTGGTCGAGCGGGCGGGGGAGCGGGGCATTCCCGCCGACCGGATCCTGGTCGACCCCGGGTTCGGCTTCGGCAAGACGTTCGGCCAGAACCTCTTCCTGCACCGGCAGCTCCGGCACCTGCAGGCGGCCACCGGTCGCCCGGTGCTGGTGGGCACCAGCCGGAAGGGCTACCTGGGCGAGGTCACCGGCCGCCCGGTCGGCGACCGAGACCGGGCCACCGCCGCCAGCGTCGTCGCCGCGATCCTGGGCGGAGCCGCGGTGGTCCGGGTCCACGACGTGGCCGCCTGCCGCGACGCGGCGCGGGTCGCCGGGGCGATCGCCGCCGCCGCCGAAGGCGGCCGCCTCTTCGAGCCGGAGGATCGATGACGTTGCTCCTCGCCTGGGCCACCGCCACCGGGCCATGGGGCTGGGTGATCGCCGTCGTCGACGTGCTCCTGGTCTCGTACCTGATCTACGGGGTGCTGCTCCTCATCAAGGGGACCAACACCGTGCCGGTCCTCGCCGGCCTCGGGGTGATCACCGTCCTCTTCTTCGCCTCGAAGTGGCTGGGCCTCGCCACCTTCCACTGGGTGCTGGGCCAGTTCCTCTCCTACTCGTTGATCTTCGGGGTGATCGTGATCTTCCAGGCGGATATCCGCCGGGGACTGGCCCGCCTGGGCAAGGGCTGGAGCGTCTTCCGCGACGCCTCGGGCGAGGCCTCGCGAATCGACGAGGTGGTGGCGGCGGCGGAGAAGCTGGCCCTCCGCCGCGAGGGGGCGCTGATCGTCCTCGAGCGCTCCGCCGAGTTGACGGAGTTGGTGGCCACCGGCGTCCGCCTCGACGCGGAGGTCTCGGAGGAGCTGCTCCTCGCCATCTTCCAGCACGGGGCGCCGATGCACGACGGCGCGGTGGTGATCGCAAGCGGGCGCATCGCCGCCGCCCGGTGCGTGCTCCCCCTCACCATGAACCCGGACATCGGCAAGGACCTGGGCACCCGGCACCGCTCCGCGATCGGTCTCTCGGAGGAGGTCGACGCGGTGGTGGTGGTGGTCTCCGAGGAGCGGGGCGCGATCTCCCTGGCGATCGACGGGCAGCTCCACCGTGACCTCGACCCCGAGGTGATCCGGAAGTACCTCCTCAAGCTGTTCGCCCGCCCGATCCGCCGGAAGACCGGCATCCGGCGCCGGAGGGCGGCGTGAGGCTCCCCCGGATCCTGGTGGAGAATTGGGGCCTGAAGCTCTTCTCGCTGGCCCTGGGGATCGTGATCTTCCTCGCGGTGCGGAACGAGCAGCGGCTCTCGACCTCCGTGGCGGTGCGGCTGGTGGTCCACGAGCCCGCCTCGCTGGTCAACACCGGCGAGATCCCGCCGGAGGTGCTGGTGAAGGTCTCCGCGCCCTGGGGAACCCTGCAGACCTTCGACGCCGCGGACCTGCCGCCGATCGAGCTCGACCTGGCCGACCTCCCCCGGGGAACCAGCACGGTGCGGATCCACGAGCAGCAGCTCGGGTTGCCGCCGGAGGTGGACGTGATCTCCATCTCGCCGTCGATGCTGACGGTGCGCCTCGAGAAC
>JAEZJH010000095.1 GCA_023436385.1 Pseudomonadota bacterium | reverse complement strand
GTCTGACCGCGCTCGCCGCCGCCGGGGAGCCGGCGTAGCCGCTACCCCTCGCGCTTCTCGATCACCTTGAGGCCGAGGAACGCCACCAGCGACGCATACACCATGTGTGTCGGCTTGCCGGCGAGGGCGACCAGCTCGGCGACGGTGCGTTCGCCGGTGATCCGGGAGAGGAGCTGCGCCTCCCAGGCCTCCAGCTCCAGCTCGGCGAGCTGGAAGATCGGGTCGGCGGCGGGGATCGGGCGATCCTCCAGGGCCACCAGGCGCTGCAGCCGCTCGGTGCTGTAGAGCTTCTTGATGCCCCGGGAGATCAGGTGGGCCGGATGCAGGCTGAGCTGGATCGGCTCGTGCCGCGCCCGGTCCTGGAAGGAGAGCACGTACTCGCCGTCCTCCCAGGCGAAGGCGGAGTAGATGATCGCCTTCACCTGCTGGGCGACGTAGTACATCCGCTCCGCGTCCTTCAGCAGGCCCAGCTCGATCAGCACGGCGCCGGTGCGGCGGCGTTCGGCCTGGGCACGGGAGGCGGCCTCCCGGAGCTGGGGCTCGGCGATCTTGCCGACCCGGCAGAGGAAGGTCCCGAAGCGATCGGCGGCGAGGTTGGAGAGGGCGAAGACGGGCCGGCCCTCCTGGAAGTAGAGGACCTTCTTCACCTTGCCACGCTGGAGGCCCAGCTCGCCGGTGCCCCGCGCCTGCCAGAAGGCGGCGATCAGCTGCGGCAGGTTGTCGTGGAGCTGGCCGCGGCGGATGCGGCCGTCGGCGGAGACGCGCTCGGGCCGGGGACCGGGGGTCTGCCGCGGCGACGGGCCGGGGGTGGCGGTGGGCGACGGCCCCGGGGTCGCCGGCGCCAGCGGCACCGTGCCCGGGACCAGCTTGGGCGGCGCCGGCGGGCGACGGACCCAGGTGATGGTCGGATCGGCGGGCTTCAAGGCGAAGTCGTTGCCGGTGAGGACGGCGCTGATCCGCTCGCCGGAGACGGAGATCTTGCCGGTCAGCTCCATCGGGCCGGTGAACGGGTCGCTCTCCTCGACGTCGATGTCCAGCTCCACGTCGAGGCCGGCGGCCTTGGCCGGAGCCCGGGGCGGCGGGGCCAGCCGCCCGATCGCCTCGAGGAGCCGGTCGGTGTCGAAGGGCTTCTCGAAGTAGCCGGCGCAGCCGTGTTTCCGCGCCGCCTCGAGCGCGTGGCGCCCGCCCTTGAAGACCCCGGTGATGAAGAGGAAGGGGATGCCCCGGGCGCCCAGCTCCCGGCCCACCTCGTAGCCGAGGATGTCCGGGAGGAGGAGGTCGATCACCCCCAGGTCCGGCGGGTCGGCGGCGATCGACTCCAGCGCCGGCCGTCCGCGGTGGAACGACTTCACGCGATAGCCGGCTTCCTCCAGCACCTGGCCCAGGAGGTCGACCAGCTCCACGTTGTCGTCGACGAGGAGGATCGTGGGGGCGTCGGGCATGCTCTCTGTCCGTACCGTGGGGTCCGATACCTGTCAATTGCCGCTAGAGACCGACGAACGACCGGGCCCTCGGTTGCCGGCGCGGCCCCGGCGTTCATAGGTTCCTCCGCACACACGGTCTGGCAGGGGGAGCCGGATGGGACGACGCCGGACGCCGGGGGGCGTGCTCGCGCTCGCCGCGGGCGCGGCGCTCCTCTCCGCCTGCCTCGAGCCCAAGGCGCCGGTGACCGACACCGGAGGAGCCGGGGCGCCCGCCGCGCCGATCGTCGCCGCCCCGCCTCCGGCCACCGACACCGAGATCCGCCTGGGCGAGGTCGGCTCGCTGACCGGCTCGGAGGCGACCTTCGGCACCTCCGCGCACCGGGGGATCCTCCTGGCGGTGCGGAAGGCGAACGACGAGGGCGGAGTCCGTGGCCTTCCGGTGCGGGTGATCACCTACGACAACGGCGGCAAGCCCACCGAGGCGGCGGCGGCCACCACCAAGCTGGTGGTGCAGGACCGGGTCCACGTGATCCTCGGGGAGATCGCCTCGAGCCGCTCGCTGGCGATGGCCCCGATCGCCCAGGCCAACCGGGTGCCGATGGTCTCGCCGGCCTCCACCAACCCCGGCGTCACCCGGGGCAAGGACTACGTGTTCCGGGTCTGCTTCATCGATCCGTTCCAGGGGACGGTGATGGCCCGGTTCGCCCGGGAGGAGCTGGGCGTCGAGCGGGTGGCGGTGCTCCGGGACGTCCGCAACGACTACTCGGTGGGCCTCGCCGACTTCTTCGTCCAGGCCTTCACCGCGGCCGGGGGGACGATCGTCGCCGACCGGAGCTACGGCTCGGGGGACGTCGACTTCAAGGCCCAGCTCACCGCCATCCGCGGCCATCGGCCGGAGGCGATCTTCGTGCCGGGCTACTACACCGACGTCGGCCTGGTGGCGCGGCAGGCCCGGGAGCTGGGGATCCGGGTGCCGCTCCTCGGCGGCGACGGCTGGGACTCGGCGAAGCTCCTGGAGATCGGCGGCGAGGCCCTCGCCGGCTCGTTTTATTCGAACCATTACTCGCCGGAGGATCCCTCGCCCCGGGTGCGTCGCTTCGTGGAGAAGTACCGCGAGGCCTACGGCGAGGCGCCGGACGCGATGGCGGCCCTGGGCTACGACGCGGCCCGGATCGCCCTTCTGGCGATCGGCCGGGCCCGCTCGCTCCGGGGGCCGGACGTGCGCGACGCACTGGCGGCGTCGGAGACGTATCGGGGCGTCACCGGAGACATCACCCTGGACCGGGAACGCAACGCGGTGAAGCCGGCGGTGGTGCTGGAGATCCGGGACGGCCGGGCGGTGTATCGATCGACGGTGGCGCCGTAGGGGGGAGCCGTGGAGCTGGTGGAACTCCTGCAGCACCTGGTGAACGGGCTTTCGCTGGGGGCGGTCTACGCGATGATCGCCCTGGGCTACACCATGGTCTACGGCGTGCTGCAGCTGATCAACTTCGCCCACGCCGAGGTGTTCATGCTGGGGGCGTTCGGCGGCTTCTACGCCGCCCGCTGGCTCCCCTCGTTCGATCCCTGGCCCCGGTCGTTCCTGATCCTTGCCCTGGCGATGACCGCCTGCGCGGCGGTGGGCTACCTCATCGAGCGCGTCGCCTACCGGCCCCTCCGCGGCGGCCCGCGGCTGAACGCGCTGATCACCGCGATCGGCGTCTCCATGCTCCTCCAGGCGGTGGGCCAGCTCCCCTGGTTCATGGGGCCGTCCCCCCACTTCTTCCCGCCGATCCTCCCCCACCGCACCTTCGTCTTCCCGGCGGGCGCCGACGCCGCCGGGCAGGTGGCGGTGACCTCGACGCAGCTCCTCACCCTGCTCGCGGCGGTGGCGCTGATGGTGCTCCTCCACCGGTTGGTGTTTCACACCAAGCTGGGGAGCGCGATGCGCGCGGTCTCCTTCGACCTCCGCACCGCCTCGCTGATGGGGATCCGCGCCACCGGGATCGTCGCCGCCACCTTCATGTTCGGCTCCGCCCTGGCCGCCGCCGGCGGGATCTTCTTCGCCATGAACTACCCGCGGATCGAGGCGACGATGGGCCTGGCCCTGGGGCTCAAGGCCTTCGTCGCCGCGGTGGTGGGCGGGATCGGCGACGTCCGCGGGGCGATGGTGGGCGGGTTCGTGATCGGCTTGGTGGAGGAGCTGGTGGCCGGCTACCTGACCTCCAGCTACCGGGACGCGGTGGTGTTCGGGCTCCTGGTGGTGGTGCTGCTGCTCCGGCCCGCCGGGCTCTTCGGCCGGGCCGCGCCGGAGAAGGTCTGATGCGGGCCGCCGACTGGCTTCGGGGTCCGCTCCCCTTCCTGATCGGGGTCCCGGCGCTGGCGCTCGCCTCCTGGCTCCTCCCGGGGAAGGGCGATAGTTATTTGATTTATGTGGCGGGGCTGGCGGGGATCAACGTCATCCTCGCCGTCTCGCTCAACGTGGTGAACGGCTTCACCGGGCAGTTCTCCCTGGGGCAGGCCGGCTTCATGGCGGTAGGCGGCTACGTGGCCGCGGCGATCACCGTCTTCGTCGGCGGCGCCTGGCGCTTCGCCGGTCTGCCGGTGGCGGTCTCCGACCAGCTCTTCTTCGTCATCGCCATGCTCGCCGGGGGCCTGGCCGCCGCGGTCGCCGGACTCCTGGTGGGGATCCCCTCGCTCCGGCTCCGGGGCGACTACCTGGCGATCGTCACCCTCGCCTTCGGGGAGATCCTCCGGAACGTCCTCGAGAACCTCCGGGCGATGGGCGGCGCCGCCGGCTTTCCCGGGGTGCCGCCGGAGACCAACCTCTTCTGGATCGGCTTCTGGGTGCTGTCGGCGCTGGTGGTCTCCCGGCGGCTCCTCGAATCGCGGCACGGCCGGGCGCTCCTCGCGGTCCGGGAGGACGAGGTGGCGGCGCTGGCGGCGGGCGTGGACACCACCGGCTACAAGGTCCGGGCCTTCGTGATCTCCGCCTTCTACGCCGGCGTCGCCGGCGCCCTCCTCGGCCACTACCTGCAGATCCTCTCGCCCCGGGACTTCACCTGGGTGAAATCGATCGAGGTGGTGGCGATGATCGTCCTCGGGGGCTTGGGCTCGATCTCCGGCGCGGTGGTGGGGGCGCTGGTGATCACCGTGCTCCCGGAGGCGCTCCGGCCGCTCCAGGAGTGGACCGGCGTGGACTTCCGGATGGTGATCTTCGCGGCGCTCCTGATCACCCTGATGCTGGCCCGGCCGCAGGGGCTCTTCGGCCACCGCGAGCTGTGGAGCTTGGGGCTCCTCGGCCGGCGGGCGCGGCGCGCCGGGACACCGAAGGGGATCCCGTGAACGGGACCGTGCCCATCCTCGAGGCCCGGGGGGTCGGGGTGCGCTTCGGCGGCCTCGCCGCGCTGACCGACTTCTCGCTCGCGCTCGGGCCCCGGGAGCTGGTGGGGCTAATCGGTCCCAACGGCGCCGGGAAGACCACCGCCTTCAACGTCCTCACCGGCGTCTACCGGCCCACGGTCGGCGAGGTGCGGGTGGGCGGCGTCTACGTGAACCGCCTCCGGCCCCACCGGATCGTCGCCCTCGGGGTGGCGCGGACCTTCCAGAACATCCGCCTCTTCGTCGGGCTCTCCGTGCTCGACAACGTCCGCGTCGGCTTCCACCCCGGGGCCCGGGCCTCGTGGCTCGGCGCCCTCTTCCGCACCCCGGGCTTCCTCCGGGAGGAGGCGGAAATCGAGCGGATGGCCCGGCACCTCCTCGACGTCCTCGGGCTGGGCGGCCGGGCGGAGCTCCGGGCCGGAAACCTCCCCTACGGCGAGCAGCGGCGCCTGGAGATCGCCCGGGCGCTGGCCACCGCGCCCCGCTGCCTCCTCCTCGACGAGCCGGCGGCGGGGATGAACCCCGCGGAGAAGGTGGAGCTGTTGGCGCTGATCCGGCGGCTCCGGGAGGAGTTCGGGGTGGCGATCCTCCTCATCGAACACGACATGCGGCTGGTGATGGGGGTGTGCGAGCGGCTGGTGGTGCTCGACCACGGGGTGCGGATCGCGGAGGGGACGCCGGAGGCGGTGCGGCGGGACCCGGCGGTGATCGCCGCGTACCTGGGCGAGGGACCGCCGGCGGCGGAGGAGGCCCGATGACGGGGGCGGTGGCGAAGCCGGCGCCGGTCCTGGCGGTGCAGGACCTCCACGTTCGCTACGGCGCCATCCACGCACTCCAGGGGGTCTCGCTCGAGGTGCGGCCGGGCGAGGTGGTGGCGCTGATCGGCGCGAACGGCGCGGGTAAGACGACCACCCTCCGGGCGGTGAGCGGCCTCGTGAAGCCCGCCGCCGGGCGGGTGCGGCTCCTGGGCGAGGACGTCACCGGCCTGCCGGCGGAGAAGCTGGTGGGCCGGGGCCTCGCCCACGCCCCCGAGGGCCGGGGGATCTTCGCCAACCTCACGGTGCGGGAGAACCTCGCCCTGGGGGCCTACCGCCGCCACGACCGGGACGGGATCCGCGCCGACCTCGAGCGGGCGAGGGCCGCCTTCCCCATCCTCGCGGAGCGGGACGGCCAGCTGGCCGGGACCCTCTCCGGCGGCGAGCAGCAGATGCTGGCGGTGGCCCGGGCGATGATGAGCCGGCCCCGGGTGCTCTTGCTCGACGAGCCGTCGCTGGGGCTGGCGCCGCAGGTGGTGGAGACGATCTTCCGGACCCTGGCGGAGATCCACCGCTCCGGTGTCTCGCTTTTGCTGGTGGAGCAGAACGCCGCCAAGGCGCTGGCGCTGGCCGACCGGGCCTACGTGCTCGGGACCGGCCGGGTGGCGATGGAGGGCCGGGGCTCCGACCTCCTCGCCTCGGCGGAGGTCCGGCGGGCGTACCTGGGTGAGTGAATACCGATAAGTTTCCCTTTCCCCGGGCCCCGATATGCACGATGCTCCGGGAGTCCGTGCTCGCCGGGTGGCCGGGAGGCCGCACTTGCGCCCGGGGTTCGCGCCGAGGGCGAGCCGGGAGGGGAACATGGCCCGTTCGCCCTGGCGCACCCACACGGTCGATGGCGGCGATCGCACCGCCCGGCGCCGCCCGTCCGGCGGCATCCCGGTCCTCCTCGGGGCAGCCACCGCCGCGCTGCTCCTCGGCGCCTGCGGCCTCGAGGCCCTGCCGGCCGGGACCTGTGCGGAAGGGCTCGTCGCCTGCCCGGGCGGCTGCATCGACCTCCGGAACCATCCCGACAACTGCGGGGCCTGCGGCCTTCGCTGTCCGGAGGACATGGTCTGCGACGACTGGGGCTGCCGGGACGCCTGCGGGCCGACGCTCGAGGACTGCTCGGGGGCCTGCGTGGACCTCCAGTGGGATGACGCCAACTGCGGCCGGTGCGGGCGGGTGTGCCACCCGGCTGAGCGTTGCGAGGAAGGGAGCTGCCGGCGCGAGGGCACCGGGGGGTCGGGCGGCACCGGCGGCTCGGGAGGTACCGGCGGGACCGGAGGTTCGGGCGGCACCGGCGGCACCGGCGGAACCGGCGGTACCGGCGGCCCCTGCCAGCCGCCGTGCGCTCCCGGCGAGGAGTGCATCGAGCGGGGAAGCGCCCGGGTCTGCGTCTGCGAACCGGGGTCCTGCCCGGCGGGGCAGCGGTGCAACGCCCGCCAGCGGTGCGTGGACGGCTCCGGGATCGACGAGTTCGTGCTCTGCGAGACGCCCGGGGAGAGCTTCGTGGCCGCGGACGGCACGGTGTTCTTTTGCCAGGACGGGCTGTTCGACCGGCCGAGATGGCTCCGGGTCTGCGTGGAGTCCGGGGATTGCGTGAACGCGGACACCGTCTGTCTCACCGCCGTGCTCGGAAACGCCTTCCCCTTCTGCTTCTACAACCTCTGTGGCGATGGCTCGCTCGGGCCCCAGGTGAATCCGCCCCTCCCCCGGAACGGCGAGCCCTTCGGCGCCTGCAGCGCGGCGCTCGGCTACGTCGACGCCACCGCGCCCCTCGACGGCACCTGCTTCCCGTTCGTCTACAGTGACGGCACGGTGGCCGGCGTGTGCCGGAAGACCGGCAGCGTGCCGGAGGGCGGCACCTGCCGGTCGGACGCCTACCGGGCGGAGCCCCAGTTCCTGTGCGGCGCGGACGCGGCCTGTATCGCCCTCGTCGGTTGGGGCGCGCGGACCTGCACGACGGATGCCCAGTGCGCGCTGGTCCGGGTGCAGTACGGAGGCACTATCATCGAGGTCCCCGGCTACTGCGGCAAGGACGGCGAGTGCGAGCCGCTGGGAACCTGCCGCGACGTCTGCAACGCCGGCACCGCGGGGGAGGCGGTCCACGAACGTGCCGGCTGCGACGACGCGGCGGGTGTCTGTATCGATATCTCCGGGCAGCCGGGCACGGCGCCGGTGCGGGAGGGCTATTGCGCGGGGGGCTGCCGGCTGTTCGACCCGACCTCGTGCCCGGCGTATCCGGACGACCAGGCCCGCACCTGCTTCCCGTCGTTCGACCCCCAAGATCCTCTGGCCGGGACCTGTATCCCGCAGGCGCGAACCACGCTGGCGGTGGGCTCCCCCTGCGACCCCACTCCTCCGGAGGCGGATTGCGCGGATGGTTTGGCGTGCCTGTACACGACGCAGGGCGAGGGCCCCCGGTGCGTGGCGTGGTGCCACTGCCCCGGCCTCTTTTCGGCGGCCAACAACCTGTGCCAGGACGACGCCGCCCATGCCGGCTGCCTGCCGGCGGGCGCCTCGTGCTTCGCTGCCGTCGACCTGGGTTCGCCTCTGGGGGTGTGCCTCTAACCGGAGTCAGCGAAAATAGAACCGCGCCGCGGCGAGGACGTCGAGGCCCAGGGACCAGCCGCGACGGAGGCGCGCGGAGCCCCCGTCGTGCGGGGCGAGGACGGCGCCGTCCACCGAGGTGAAGGAGAGCCGGGCCTCGCCGCCCAGGCTGAAGTGGTCGAGGAGGAAGGTCTCGGTGCCGGCCACCGCGCCCACGGTCCAGTCGAGCCCCAAATGATCGAGGCGGTCGTCGCCGGAGTCGGTGTGGCGGGCGGCGAGCGCCGCCCGGGCCCCGGCCCAGGCCCGCATCCGGTCGGCCAGGCGCACGGTCGGGCCGATGTTCAGGCCGAGCACCAGGCGCTGCTCGACGAGCCGCCCGCCCCGGACCCAGCCGGCCGGTTTGTCCGCGCCGGAGACCCACCGCAGTTCGGAGGCGGAGGTGCCCCGGCCGAAGCCCAGCTCCGGCTCCACCCGCAGCCCCCCCAGGACCAGCGGCACCTCGATGAACACGGTGGTCGGATCGCGGCCGTAGTCGACGTCCTCGGCGATCGTGGCCTCGGGCAGATCGAGGGCGACCCCCAGCCCCAC
>JAEZJH010000085.1 GCA_023436385.1 Pseudomonadota bacterium | reverse complement strand
CCCTTCCGCTGGGCGAGGATGTAGGCCTCGAGGGCCCGCATCTTCTCGCTGTCGGGGTCGAGGGCGACGCCGCGGACCGGGTGCTCGATACACCAGTTGATCATGTCCCGGAGGTGGGCGACCCGGCCCATCTGCACCTGGAACTTTGGATACGTCTCCGGATGCGTGTTGGCCGCGTCCGGGTGACACATGTCGCAGGAGACGGCGATCGGGCTCCCCAGTTCCTCGGCGCTGTGGAAGATCCGCGAGCCGTCCGTCACCAGCTTGGTCACCTCCCGCTGCCAGGTCTCCACGTCCTGGGCGGAGATCCGGGCGTAGGTGGCGCCCTGGGTCTGACCGATCAGCTTGGAGTTGTCGGCCGGCGGGAGGATCTGGTGTTTCTCCTGCTCCTCCCGGACCCAGTCGACCTCGCGCTCGGGGTGGGCGCGCTTCCACTGGTTCAGCGCCTGCTCCGCGAGGACTCGGCCGCTCGCCTCGTCTCGCTTCGCTTCGGTCTCCGCCTCCCGGGGCGAGGCCTCGCCGGGCAGGGCGGTCTTCTCCCGGGCGCTTTCCTTCCGTTCCTCTCCGTGGGTGCAGGCCCAGAGGCCGGCGGCGGCCACGAGGCCGGCGATCGCCATCCCGCGCATCGGTGTCCCCCAAATCTCGCAGGCTAGAAGCTGGTCAGGTTCGGCCGGGGCGGTACGTCGTTGCGCCCGCGGCTCAGGAGGTAGGCCCGGCTCACCGTCGCCGGGTTCCGGTTCCAGAGGTTGTAGACCTTGTCCACCAGGGCGTCGGGGTGGACGATGGCGCTGCCGTCACCCAGGCCGTCGTGGGGATTGAAGGGATCCGGTCGGTTCATCTGCACGGTGAGCGCCGGGAGCCCCTCGGGCGCGTACGGCCACGGCCAGGCGGTCGAGAGCATCCCGTGGAAGGAGATGTTCCCGATCCGGTTGGTGAGGACCTGGTGGGTGTGGCCGTGGATCACGGTGACGTTCCGGAAGCGTCGGAGGATCGCCTGCACCTCCTCCGCGTCGTCGGTCCAGAAGTTCCAGGGCCGATAGTACTTGTAGAGCGGGGAGTGGGAAAAGACGATCACCGGCTGCGACGGCGGGAACCGGGCGAGGTCCTTCCGGAGCCACTCCCGCTGCGGCGCGCCCACCGTGAACCGGCCCTGGACCGCGTTGTCGAGGCCGGCCACGGTCTGCATCCGCTCCATCGGCGACATCCCGCGGGCCGTCCAGAAGTCCTCCTGGAGGATGCTGTTCAGCACCACGAAGTGGACGCCCTTGTGATCGAACGAATACGTCTCCGGGCCGAAGAACTCCTTCCAGGCGTCGCCCAGGTCGAGGAACCAGTCGTGCTCCCCGACCATCATCCGCACCGGCGCCTTGAGGTTCTTCAGGATCTGCCGCCCCAGCTCCAGCTCCTCGCGCTGGCCGAGCTGGGCGAGGTCGCCGCCGTAGAGGACGAAGTCCGGCTGCGGGTCCATCGCGTTGACGTCGTCGACCGCCCGGAGCAGTCCCTTGACGAAGCGGTCGTTCACGTCGCGCGGATACAGGTGCGAATCCGAGATGTAGGCGATCAGGAAGGTGCCGGCCGGATCCTTCGCGGTGGCGGCGTGGGCCACCGAGATCGGGAGGAAGGAGTGGGGGAAGAGCCCGGAAGTCTTCGCCGCCGCCGCCCCCAGGGCCGCCAGCGAGACCTTGAGGAAGTCCCGACGGTCGAGGCCCCGGAGCCCGCGAAACAGCGCCTCCCGCTCCCGGTTGTGTTTCGTCTCGACGCTCTCGAACTTGCGGCTCACGGCTTCTCCTTCTTTCCCGTCGGGCCGGTGGCGCGCTCCTCGAAGAGGAGCACCTTCCGCTGGGCGAGGGCCTCGTCGCGCAAGGGCCGCTTCCCCTCGTCCTTGGCGATGCGGCGCTGGGTCTCCATCTCCCGCTGGTACTGCTCGGCGAAGCGGTCGTCGGTCATCGAGAAGAGGAAGACCACCAGGTCATCGATCTCCGCCTCGGAGAGCGCCAGGGCCTCCATACCGCCGTCGAGGAAGGGGTTCGACTCGCCGCCCTTGTTGTAGTGGTCGCTCACGTCCCAGAGCGTCCGCATCGAGCCGTCGTGCATGTAGGGCGCGGTGATGCCGACGTTGGTGAGCTGCAGGGTCTTGAAGGCGCCGAGGTCGGCCCGGTCCTTGGTGACCATGAACCGGCCCAGCTCCGAGAGGTCCGATTCGATCGCCAGCCGGTCGACGGCCTCCTCGTCCCGGCCCTCGGTGCCGAGGATCGCCAGCGCCTTCTTGGCCAGCACCTCGAAGTTCTGGGCGCGGGCGGCGACGCCGATGTTGTGGAAGCGGCCGTCGGTACCGATCGGATTGGACGGACTCAGCTGGTGGCAGGAGACACACCGCGCCTTGCCGTTGAACAGCTCCCAGCCGCGCTTCGCCTCGGCGGAGATCGCCTTTTGGTCGCCGGCGAGGAAGCGCATGAAGGGCGAATCGAGAAACACCAGGGTGCGTTCGAAGGCGGCGATCGCCCGGGCCAGGTCGTCGAAGTTGGGATCCCGGCCGTAGGCCGTCTGGAAGAGCCGCCGGTAGTCGGGATCGTCCTGGATCGCCTTCAGCGCCGCCTCCTCGTTCGGCATCCCCATCTCGATGGGATTGGTGATCGGGAGGCGGGCCTGATCCTCGAGGGTGCGGGAGCGGCCGTCGAGGAACTGGGTCTGCATGAAGAGCGCGTTCATCGTCGTCGGCGCGTTCCGCTGCCCGAGCTGGTTCCCGACGCCCTCGGAGGTGGGCCGCTGGTCGGTGAAGCCGCGGCTGGTGTCGTGGCAGGTGGCGCAGGCGACGGTGCCGTCGACGGAGAGGCGGGGATCGAAGTAGAGCTTGCGGCCCAGCTCCACCCGCTCCGGCGTCGTCCGGTTGTCCTCCGGTTCGACGAAGGCGACGATCGCCGGATCGGGCAGGGCGAAGATCCCCGCCGGAGCCTTCCGGAACGCCTCGAGCTGCGCGAGCTGCTCCTCCATCGCCAGCGCCCCGTGGGGCGCGCGCTGGTCCGCGGGCAGCTTCGGGGAGATGTCGGTGCGGCCGAGCCCCGCCTCCAGGCTCCGCTTGGTCGCCTCCGTCTCCCGCGACGCCTCCGGAATCCCGGGCGAAGGCGCGGTGGGATCCTGGGCGGCGGGAGCGGAGGAGGGCAGGGCCACGAGCGCCGCGAGGGCTACCGCCGCGGCGGCCTGCGGAATCGGGGCACCGTGGTACCTGCTGGGCGGTGATCGGAACCGGGACCCTGGGGCAAAGCGCGTGGCGGGAAAGCGGTCCGGCCCCGGGCCGGGCCGTACGTTTCGACAGGCCTTCCGCATTCGTCCTCCGGGAACGCGGCCGGGCGTCCGGCGGTGAGTTCGAGGGGACGAGGATGGGGCGGCCCGGCCGGCGGCAGCAAGCCCCCGGCTGAATGGCGGCTCCCCCTGCCCCGACGGTGCGGCTCGAACGCGTGGCGGGACCGCCGCGGGGGGGTCGGCGAGCGGCGGGATCGCCTACGTGTCTTCGTCGGCTTCCCGGCCGAGCGCCTTGAGCTTTCGCTGCAGCGTGCGCCGATCGATGCCGAGGGCCGCCGCCACCTTGGTGACGTTGCCGTGGAGCCGCTCGAAGGTCTCCAGGATGTGTCGCTTTTCCAACTCGGCGAGGCTCAGCTCGGCGGTCTCGGCCGGCGGGGTGATCGGGGCGGCGGCCCGGGCTTCCGGGTGGCCGAAGATCGAGTTGCCGATCGCCTCCCGCAGCGCGCGCTCGTCGAGCACCTCCCCGTCGCTGAAGGCGGCGGCCCGCTTCAGCACGTTGAACAGCTCGCGGACGTTGCCGGGCCAGTCGTAGCCGCCCAGGAGCTCGATCGCCCCGGCGGCGATCCCCAGCTTCCGCCCCCGGGCCCGGGCGATCCGGGTCACCAGGGCCCGGGCGATCGGCCCCAGGTCCTCCTTCCGCGTCCGGAGGGGCGGCACCGGCACCGCCAGGACGTGGAGCCGGAACAGCAGGTCCTTGCGGAAACGGCCGTCCCGGACCAGCGCGGCCAGGTCCCGGTTGGTGGCCGCGACGATCCGGACGTCGACCGGCTCCTCCCGCGTGCCGCCCACCGGCCGGACCGTCCCGGTCTCGAGGGCCCGGAGGAGCTTGGCCTGGGCCGCCTCGGGCAGCTCGCCCACCTCGTCGAGGAAGAGGGTGCCGCCGTCCGCCTCGCGGAGGAGGCCGGGGCGATCGCCCACCGCGCCGGTGAAGGCGCCCTTGACGTGGCCGAACAGCTCGGCGTCGAAGAGTTCGCCCCGGGCCTGGGCGCAGTTGAAGGCGACGAAGGGACCCCGGTGCCGACCGCTCTCGGCGTGGAGGGCCCGGGCCACCAACTCCTTGCCGACGCCGCTCTCGCCCAGGACCAGGATCGGCTCGCCGGTGGGGCCGAAGCGCCGGATCATCTCCCGTACCCGGCCCAGGGCCTCGCTCTCGCCGGCCATCCCCAGGTCGCCCGCCGGCGCGGCGCCGGCCTCGCCGGCCCCCTCGGCGAGCGCGTCGGAGAGCAGCGGGAGGAGCGCCGGCGCGTCCACCGGCTTCTGCACGAA
>JAEZJH010000555.1 GCA_023436385.1 Pseudomonadota bacterium | reverse complement strand
GCCCCCGTCCGCTCGGGCCGGGGACGGCGCCGGGTCACGTTCCCGCGTGATCAGCGGGAGTACGAGGCGGCGAACTCCCCGGGCTCGCCCATCATCAGCTCGTCTCCGCTGACGCAGAACTGATCCGAGACCGGCTCGGAGTCGGGCTCGTCGCTGGTGGTGATCAGCCGGTCACCCTCGACGCTCCAGGTGCCGGTTTCCTCGAGCACCGTGTCGAGGTCGATGTCGCAGGTGCAGACGTCGTCGGCGAAATTGCAGTCGGCGGTGCCACCCATCCCGGCCAGCGCCAGCGGCAGGACTCCGCAGTATCCCTCCGCGCCGATCATGCCATCGGTCAGCGCCAGCGCGCAGTCCTCGTGAATCTCGTAGTGGAAGTTGCCGGTGAACTCGATCCGATACGCGTAGCTGCCGTCCGCTTCGTAGGACTGCGTGCCGCTGACGTCCCCGCTGCCCGTGGCCACGGCGCCGGCGCACCCCGGGTAGTCGTCGAGCGGGAGGAGCTCGTTCTCGGCACAGGTCTCGCCGACGGTCCACGTGCCGGTGGGATCGCCGCCGCACGGGGTGTAGTCGCAGGTCATCGATCCGCCGTTGTCGTTGCCGTTTCCACCGCCGCCCCCGTCGTCCTCGGAGCAGGCGGCGACAGCGGCGAGGACGGAGACGGTGACGAGCAGACGGAGAGACACGAGACGCATATCGGGACTCCTCGGGCGCGGGCCCGGGCGTGGGTAGGTGCTGAAAACACCGGCGATGGAGATACCACACGCTCCAGCAGCAAGTCCGGGGCCAGGTGACCGACCCCGTGGTTTCCGCTGTTTATGCGTTTCGACAGCCGCACGCCGCCAGCCGGGGCATGACAGCGCTGTCATGCTCGGCAGCGAGCGCCAGGCGCATGGTCTCGCGATGGCGCGGAGGAGATTACGCCGCGCCGGACCGGAGGGTGAGCACGGTCACCTCCGCGGGGACGCCGAGGCGGAAGGGGAACCAGTGCCCGGTGCCTCCCGATACATACAGGTGCGAGGCGCCCAACCGATATCGGCCCAGCATGTAGTCGTGGGCCCGGCGAAACAGCGGCTCGCCGAAGAAGGCCACCTGGCCGCCGTGGGTGTGCCCGGCCAGGGTGAGGTGCGCGCCCCGCTCCGCGGCGAAGGGGAAGAAGTCCGGGTGATGCGTCAAACAGAGACAGGCCTCGATTGGCCCGGAGGGAAAGGCCCGCGCCGCGGACTCCCGCATCAGCGGGTCCCGCTCCGCCGGCGGGAGCCGCCAGCTTCCGCCGCGCCGCATCGGGTAGTCGACCCCGACCACCCGGAGCCCCGCGCCCCCGTGCTCGAGCACCAGGCTCTCGTCGACGAGGAGCCGCGGCCCGCCCCGCGCCGCGCTCCGCTGGTAGGCGGAGCGGATCGCCGGCTCGTCCCGGAAGATCTCGTGGTTGCCCAGGACCGCGAGCATCCCGTGTCGCGCCCGGCACCGCTCCAGGGCGATGAACACCTCGTCGAGCTGGTCCAGGTCGTCGATAAGGTCGCCGGTCATCACCTGGAGGTCGACGCCTGCCGTGTTCAGCGCCTCGACCGCCCGGCCCAGATCCTCCGCGCCGACGAACAAGCCCACGTGGACGTCGGTGAGCTGGCCGATCCGGAAGCCGTCCAGGGCCGGCGGGAGGCCGGGGATCCGCACCTCCTCCTCGCGAATCACGAAGCCGCCCAGGCTCGAGACCGTCCCGCCGGTTCCGGTGGCCAGGGCGAGGAGCGGTACGGCGGCGGTGCCGAAGAAGTGCCGGCGCTCCAGGTCGACCGGCGGCGGCGGCCGCCGTACCCGGCCGGCGAGCCAGCGGAGGAGCACCACCGGGAGCCCGACCACCACCAGCACCACGGCGCTGACCGACCAGACCGTGGCAACGAGCCGCACCCCCAGCGCGGCGTCGCCGGCCATCAGTCCGACGCGGGTGGCGTACCACCCCAGGTGCACCGCCACCGCCATCGCGGCGAGGCCGACCCAGGCCCGCCAACGCAGCCACCCCGGCGCGAGGAGACGCAGCACGCCCAGGGAGAGGAGCGTGAGCAACGCCGAGAAGGTGAACATGCGCATGATCGGCCCTTCGCTCCCCCACCGCCCGTCGGCCCCTCGAGGCCAGGGCCGGGAAAACGACCCGCGACCTAATGGAATCCGGGGCGAACGGCAAGCGATCCCCGCCGGCCCGTTGCCGGCCGGGCCCCTGCCCCCACCCCGGGACCTCCCGATCTCCGCTCGATCGCGCCACCTTACGCGCCATGCAGGTCCTCACCACCCGCTGTGCGATCGCCGGGGGCGGACCGGCCGGGATGATGCTCGGCTTGCTCCTCGCCCGGGCCGGAGTCGAGGTGGTGGTCCTCGAGAAGCACGCCGACTTCTTGCGGGACTTCCGCGGCGACACGGTGCATCCCTCCACGATGGAGGTGCTGCGCGAGTTGGGGCTCCTCGAGGAGTTCCTCGCGCTCCCTCACCGCAAGATCCACGGGGTGGTGGGAAGGTTCGCCGGCGAGCCGGTGCGGCTCTCGGACTTCTCGCACCTCCCGGTGGCCGCGCCCTTCATCGCCATGGTGCCGCAATGGCACTTCCTCGATTTTCTCGCCAAACACGCACGCCGGTATCCGGGCTTCGGGCTGCGGATGGAAGCAGAGGTCGTCGACGTGCGGCGCGAGGCCGGACGGGTGACCGGTCTGCGGGTGGAGACACCGGAGGGGCCGCTCGAGCTCCGGAGCGACCTGGTGGTCGGCGCCGACGGCCGGCACTCCACCGTTCGCGACAGGGCCGGGCTCGAGGTCCGGGAGTACGGCTCGCCGATCGACGTGCTCTGGTTCCGGCTTTCCCGGCGGCCGGACGATCCCGACCAGCTCCTTGGGCACTTCGGCCGGAACCACGTCCTCGCCATCTTCGATCGCGGCGACTACTGGCAGTGCGCCTTCGTGATCCCCAAGGGCGCGTTCGAGACGCTGCGGCGGGGCGACCTCGACCAACTCCGCCGGCAGGTGGCGGGCCTGTCGCCCTTGCTCCACGACCGCGTCGCCGAGCTCCGGAGCTGGGCAGACCTGAAGCTCCTCACCGTCCAAATCGACCGGCTCCGCCAGTGGTGTCGCCCGGGGCTCCTGTGTATCGGCGATGCCGCCCACGCCATGTCTCCGATCGGCGGCGTCGGCATCAACCTGGCGATCCAGGATGCGGTGGCGGCGGCCAACCTCCTCGCCCCCGTGCTCCGCCGGGGTCCGCCGACGCTGGAGGATCTCCGGCGCGTGCAGCGCCGCCGCGAGCTGCCGACGCGGCTGATCCAGCGGGCGCAGATCCACATCCAGAACCGCTTCGGCCGGCGGGCGGGGGCCCCGGAGCCGACCCGGGTGCCGCTCTTCGCCCGCCTGCTGAACGCCTCGCCGTGGCTGCGCCGGATTCCCGGGCGACTAGTCGGGCTCGGCCTGCGGCCGGAGCACGTCGCCGCCGAGCTCCGACCGACCCGACCCCGTTCGTCCGCTCACCCTCGCGTCACGGTCCCACCGTTCCACTCCCGGCGCAGGAGCGAATACACCACCAGATCGGTGAAACCCTCGTAGAAGACCGCCACCTCGCGCAGCACGCCCTCGCAGGTGTAGCCGCACCGCTCGGCCACCGCCCGGCTCCGGCGGTTCGACGGGATCGCCCGGATCTCGACCCGGTTCAGCTCGAAGTCGCGGAAGAGGCGATCGGTCAACGCGCGAACCGCCCGGGTGACGATCCCCTGGCCCTGGTGCCCCTCCGCCAGCCAGTAGCCGAGGGAGGCGGAGCGGTTCTCGCGGTCGACGTCGTGGACCCCGCAGAGCCCGACCAGCGTCCCGCCCAGCCGGAGCCCGAACACGTACGAGGCCCCCGCCTCCCGCTCCCGCAAACACTTCTCGAGAAACTCGCGGGTCTGCTTCGGCGTCTGTGTCCGCGCAAAGGGCAGAAACCGGGCGAGGTGCTCGCGGTTCGCGTCGATGAGGTCGTGGAGCTCCTCGAGGCACGCCGTGTCGAGGGGGACCATCTCCAGCCCCTCGCCCAGAACGATCCGGTTCATCCCGGAAACATACTCCAAGCGCCGCGGATCGGTAAACATGTCTCTCTCCGCCGGTGCCGTCTACCGGAAGCGCCCCTCCCGCGCTCCGTCTCCCGAGCGCCCGCGCCGCCCGTCGCCGGTCCCTCCGCTGCCGAATCAGGGGCTCCCCTCGGGAGCCGGGGGCTCCTGCGGGGCGCAGCAAGCGAGTCCATCGTCCGGGGCGCCACAAACCAAGCCAACGGAGGAGACCCATGCACCCTCGCTCGCTCGCCCTCGTCCTGGTCGGGGTCGCCGCGCCCGCGCTGGCCGGCGCCGGTTTCGAGACGGTTCACACCGAGTATCCGACCGAGCCCTCGTATCCGGCGCCCTCCGGCCCGGCGGAGCCGTCGTACCCCGGGTCCCCGGAGACGTACCCCGCTCCGCGCGACCCCGCGTATCCGTACCCCTCCGATCCCTACGCCGACCCGGGCGTCTCCGAGCCGATCCCCACCGAACCGCCCCCGAGTCCGGGTGGACCTCCGCCCGCCGAAGCTCCGGGCCAGCCCGAGTTCGTCCTCTCGGAGGCCGAGGTCGTCGGCGTCGTCCACGCGGCCAACCAGGCCCTGATCGTCACCGGGCAGCAGGCCCAGCGGAAGGCCGGCTACCCGGAGGTCGTGGACTTCGGCTACCGGGTGGCGGTCGACCACAGCGCGCTCGATCAGCAGTTGCTCGCGCTCGCCCAGCAACTCGGCGTCCCGCCGGCGCCGAGCCCCCTCTCCGGAAAGATCGGGACGGTCTTGGAGCACGCGCAGGGACACCTCGAGCCGCTCCCCGCGGGCAAGTTCGAGGTGGCCTACACCGACGGGCAGCTCTTCCTGCACGCCGGGTTCCTCAACGTCCTCGATTGGCTGATCGGGACCCAGCCGCTCCGACCCGACCTCCGGGCGACGCTCGAGGCGGCGCGATCGCTGGTCCTCTCCCACCTCGAGGAGGCCACGCGGATCCGGCAGGTGCTGGTCTATCCGTAGCTCCCGCGCTTCGGCGACGGGCGTGGGCCGACTCTTCGGCCCGCCCCGACGCCGACTCCGGCTGTAACCGTCGGCCGGCACCGTCGTCGGTTTACCCGCCCCTCGCCGGCCCAGCGGCCCGGGGCGAACCGGCACGACACGCCACGACACCCGGTCCCGACAGCTGGAGACATCGATGACCCGTTTGCTTGGGGCTGCTGCCCTGCTCTGCGTGCTGACCCTCGCCCCCGGTACCGCCCGGGCGATGCGCAACGACCCGAACGCCTTCTCCCTCGGCCTCGTCCTCGGCGAGCCCTCCGGCTTCACCCTGCGCAGCGGCCTGGGGGACGGTGGCGCCATCCAGGCGCACCTCGGCATCGACCGCTTCCACGGCGACGACCTGAGCGCCAACGTCGACTACACCTACGACGTCGTCGATCTGATGCGCAGCGCCCGCGGGGCCTCGCTGCTCTTCTACCTGGGCGTGGGCGGCCAGGCCGAGTTGCTCGGCCACGGCTACCACGAGTACGACCACGACCGCGGCCACTACCACGACCACGACCACCTGGCCCTGGGGATGCGGGGCCTCGCCGGCCTGCGGCTCTCCTTCCGCCCGCCCTTCGATCTCTTCCTCGAGGTGGCTCCGGTCGGCCTGATGCTCGACGTCGCCGACGGCCACGCCTATTACGACGTGGACGTGGCCCTGGGTGCCCGCATCCGGTTCTGATCCGCGGGCCGACGCTCCGGGCGGCCTCTCGCCCGGATCACCTCGGGCCGCGCCGCCTACCTAAGTACGATCCCCTGCCCGGGCGGCCGCCCCTCCCGCGTCGCGGCTCGGCACTGGTCTCGGGGGATACCGGCAGGTAGCCTCTCGCCTCGATGCGGTCGCGCGGCTCCGCGATCTCCGCCCGAGCCCGCTCGCCCCATCGTTGGACCGGGAGGAACGTACATGAACGCCAGCATGGGCCACCGCCACCTCGGCAAGAGCGGCCTGGTGGTCAGCGAGATCGCCTACGGCAACTGGATCACCCACGGCTCGCAGGTGGAGCGGGAGGCGGCGCTGGCCTGCGTACGGGCGGCGCTCGACGAGGGGATCACCACCTTCGACACCGCCGACGTCTACGCCGAAACTCGGGCGGAGGAGGTGCTGGGCGAGGCATTGGCCGGCCAGCGGCGGGAGGGGCTGGAGCTCTGCACCAAGGTGTATTGGCCCACCGGCCCCGGGGCGAACGACCGGGGCCTGTCTCGCAAACACATCTTCGAGTCGATCCACGGCAGCCTGCGTCGCCTCCGCACCGACTACGTGGACCTCTACCAGGCGCACCGCTACGACTTCGAGACGCCCCTCGAGGAGACGATGACCGCCTTCGCCGACCTGGTGCGGCAGGGGAAGGTCCTCTATCTCGGGGTCTCGGAGTGGACGGCTGACCAGATCACCCGGGCCGCGGCTCTCGCCCGCGAGCTGAAGGTGCCCCTGGTCAGCAACCAGCCGCAGTACTCGATGCTCTGGCGGGTGATCGAGGCGGAGGTGCTCCCGGCCTGTGAGGAGGCGGGCCTGGGCCAGATCGTCTGGTCTCCGATCGCCCAGGGCGTGCTCACCGGCAAGTACCTCCCGGGCCGGCCGCCGCCCGCCGGCAGCCGGGCCACCGACCCGGCCGGCTCACGGTTCATCGCCGGCTTCCTCACCGACGACGTGCTCACCCGCGTGCAGCAGCTGAAGCCGATCGCGGAGGAGGCCGGGCTCTCCCTGGCCCAGCTCGCGATCGCCTGGGTCCTCCAGCATCGGAATGTATCGGCGGCGATCATCGGCGCCTTGCGGCCGGAGCAGGTGCGCGAGAACGTCAAGGCAGCGGGCGTGCAGCTGGCCCCCGAGCTCCTCCGGCGGATCGACCAGGTCCTCGGCGAGGTGGTGGTGCGCGACCCCGGGAAGACGACCAGCCCGCCCCGGCGGCCGTAGCGCCACATTCCTCGAGGCGGCGGGTCGGCGGTAGATACAGGCGGACGCGGGGCGACGTAGACGCCGGCCGTTCGTTGCCGGCTCCCGCGCGCGGTGCCCAGGCTACTCCTCGCTACCGATCCCCTCGGCGGTTGGAGCAGCCTGGCCCGGCCGCGGCCGTTCCCGGGTTGCTTCCGGTCGCCTATCGACCGGAGGGCCCGCGTGACCACCGTCCATCCGGACACCCGGACGTCGAGCCAGACCCGCTCCTCGCGTCGTCGTGCGCCCGAACGGACGGGCGTCTCGCACCTGGCCCGGCCGGTGCTCGCCGCCGTGGTCCTCGTCCAGGCCGCGGGCCAGATCATCGCCACCTCCCGGGAGCCGACGGCGGTCGGCAGCTGGCTCTTCCTCTTCCAGGAGTGGCCGGAGAGCGCCAGCCAGGGGTTCGAGTGGGCGGGGACCCTCCTTGCCGCGCTGGGCAGCCTGGCGGTGGTGATCGCGCGCGCGCCACGCCTGCGGCTCATCGGCGCGGCTATGGCCTCCGGCTGGTTCGTGGCGCTCCCGCTCGCCGAGTGGCGGATCGGCGGCGCGCCCTTCACCGAACTGGCGCTCGTGGCCCAGGCCACCCGGATCGCCGCCCCGCTCGTCCTGGCGGTGTGGGATCGGCAGCACGCGGCGGAGTGGCTCCTCCGACCGGCCGTGGCCTTGACCTTCGCCGCCCACGGTCTGGAGGCGTTCAGGCTGCACCCGGCCTTCGTCGACTACCTTCTCGCCGCGGATCGATTCGTCTTCGGCGCCGGACTGACGCAACACGGGGCGGAGCTCCTGCTCCGGGTGATCGGCGTGCACGACCTCGCTCTGGCGACCTTCGTGCTCCTCGGGGGCCGGCGGGCCTGGGTCCTGGGCTGGATGACCTGCTGGGGCCTGGTGACCGCCGGGAGCCGGGTGGTGCAGGGCGGCGACACGGCGCTGTACCTGTCCCTGATTCGCGTCGCCAACGGCGGCCTGCCGTTGATCTTGCTGCTTCTCTCGGGGAGGACTTCGATGTCTCGCATTCCGATCGACCAGAGCCGTCGCCTCGCGCGGGCGGCGCTGCCGCTGCTCTTGCTGCTCCTGCCGCTGGCAGCGAGCGCCCAGCCCCTGGGCGACGGCCCGGGCCAGCTGCGGGTGATCTGGGGCGTGGACCCGGCGCATCGCGCCACCATCGCCTGGTCCACCAGGGTGGCCGGCGACTCGCCCGAGGTGCACATCGACACCGAGCCCCGGAGCGGCGCGGTCGACAGCTACGCCCGCACGGTCGCCGCCGGAGCCAACGGCGAATACACCAACGGCGGCGGCTTCTACCACCACGCCGACGTAACCGGCCTCCTCCCCTCCACCACCTACTACTTCGTGGTGGTGAGCGACGGGAAGGTCTCGCCGGAGTATCACTTCGTCACCGCGCCGGTCGACGATCGGCCCTTCCGGCTCCTCTACGGCGGCGACTCGCGCAGGCCCGGCGAGGCCGATCGCCGCACGATGAACGAGCTGATCGCGCGGATGGTCGAGGAGGATCCGGGGATCATCGCCATCGCTCACGGCGGCGACTACATCCAGTCCGAGGACTCCTGGGAGGAGTGGGACAGCTGGATGGCCGATCACGAGCTGACCTTCACCTCCGACGGCCGCATCCTTCCGGTGATCCCGACGCGAGGAAATCACGAGGGCGACGGGGTGATGTTCAACCAGGTCTTCGGGTTTCCGGGCGGCCCGGAGCTCGATTACTACGCTACCAAGCTCGGCGCCAACACCCTGTTCCTCACCCTCGACACCAACGTCTCCATCGGCGGCGACCAGACCGCCTGGCTCGAACAACAGCTGAAGGACGCGGGGGACATCCGCTGGCTCTTCACCAGCTATCATCGACCCGCGTATCCCGCGGCGAAGGAGCCGAGCGGCGCGCGCCAGTTCTGGGTCCCGGTCTTCGAGAAGTACAGCGTCGACGTCGCCCTGGAGTCGGACGGCCACGTGCTGAAGCGCACCGTCCCCATCCGCGACGAAAAGGAGGACCCGACCGGCGTCGTCTACGTCGGCGAGGGCGGCCTCGGCGTGCCGCAGCGCGAACCGAACATGGACTGGTACCTGGAGTCCCCGGGGATGGCGACCTCGGCTCACCACGTGCAGCGGTTCTCCATCTCGCCGACCGAGATGGTCTACGAGGCGGTGCTGATGGACGGCAAGGTGGGCGACTCCTTGAAATTCACGCCCAAACGCGCCGGGGTGGCGGCGGAGCCCGGGCCGGCCGAGCCCGGAACGGAGCCGGGACTCCCGCCGACGCCGGAAGAACCGACGGCGCCCGGGACACCGGAGGAAACCGGCACGCCGACGTCGCCCGGGACACCGGAGGAACCCGCGACACCGGAGGAACCGGGCTTCCTTCCCGTCACCGTCGACGGGGTGACCGCCCGCTCGCCCACCGAAGTGGTGGTGACCTTCTCCACGGACATGACCGAGAGCACCACCGCCCGGGCCTCCGCCTACGACCTCAGCCCCACGGGCGAGGTCACCAGCGTGGAGTTGGAGAACCCGCGGACGGCGCTCCTCACCACCACGGAGCTGCTCCCCAGCGCCGACTACGATCTGAAGATCGACGGTCCGACCTCGGCCGAGGGGGAGAAGGTGCGGCCTACCACCGTGACCTTCTCGGTCCGGGACCCGAACATCGAACCGGGAATGCCGTCCCGGATCGAGCCCGCGGCCCAGGGCGGCGAGGGTGGTTGCGGAACCGCCGGCGGCTCCTTCGCCTCCGCCGGCCTCCTCGCGGTGGCCCTGGCGGCTGCCCTCCGGCGGCGCCAGGCACGGCGGTAGGTCGACACGCCCAAACACGCCGGGCCCCGGAGACGACGTGCTGTCTCCGGGGCCCGCGTGTATCCGCTCGCCTACGCCGGGTGGATGGGGAAGGCCCCGCCCCGTCGCGGCTCGACGCGTGCGCCGGGGGCGGGGTAGTCCTGCTCGAGGTCCTCGCGGTCCCAGTCGGCCAACTCGGCGGCGGCCTCGTACCCGCTCTGGAAGAACTCGAGCAGGAGGCGATCCGGGTCGGGCGCCGTCCGCACGGCGTCGTAGGGGAGGACGAACTCCCTCAGCTCCTCGCTGTAGAACGCCGGCGCCGGACGCACCGCATACTCCGCGAAGCCCTCCGGCTCCGGATACGCATAGGTGTAGAAGGCCGGCTCCGGGACCGCCCCGCCGCCGGGCCAGAAGCCGGCGCTGCTGCACTCCCGCGAATAGGACTCGCGGGTCACCCAGTCCGCCAGGCTCGGGATCCCGCCCGGGTGCGGGGGAGCCCGGCGGCCCGAGAAGCGAGTCACCGCCAGGTCGAAGCTTCCCCAGAAGAAGTGGACGGGGCTGCACTTGCCCACGAAGCCCGAGCGAAACCGCTTCAGCACGCGGTCGGCCTGCACCAGCACCCGCCAGCACCGCTGCGCCTGCTCCGGCACATACGTCCGGTGCTGCGTGTCTTCCTCGAAGGGGATCGGGTCCGCGACCTCCTGCGGCCGGGTCCAGATGTCGACCTCGATCCCCACCTCTCGCAGCGCGGCCATCACCTCGCCGTAGAAGTCGGCCACCGACCGGGCGACCAGCGCCACGTCCCGCCGCTCCCCGGTGCTGGCCTGGAGTTCGAGCCGGTGTTTGAGGAAATCGAAGTCGAGCTGGAAGGTGCGATCGCCGTCGGGAATCGGCGAGGTGGTGAGCCCCCGGGCGGTCACGTAGAGCGCCGCCTGCCACCAGTGGTTGACCATCGGCGCGCGCGCCAGCCGGATCTTGCCCACCACCTGCGTCCACAGGTGCAGCGTCGCATACGTGTCCGCCCATTCGTCGAGCGGGAGCGCCGGCCAGCGCTGGTTCCTCGTCTCCTCCGTCATTGCCTCGCCCTCCGTACCCACCGCCCGTCTCGCGGGCCGCGTCACCCGATCGACGTCGCGACCCCGAGCACCACCGCGGAAACGATGAACATCAGGAACAGCATCGGGAGGACGAACCTCAAGTACTTGCCGTAGCTGACCCTGGCGATCGACAGTCCGCCCATCACCACCACCGCCGTGGGCGAGGCCATCAGCATGAGGCCATGGCCCAGCTGGAACGCGGTGATCGTCACCGTGCGGTTGACCTCCGCGAAGTCGGAGAGCGGCGCCAGCAAGGGGATGGCCAGGATCGCGTGGCCCGAGCTGGACGGGATGATGAACGACAGCGGCAGGTTGACGACGACGTTCAGGACCGCGAAGACCGCGACCGACGTGCCCCGGACCAGCTGCTCCACCGAATTGAGGATGGTGTCGAGCGTCTGGGTGTTGGTCATGATCACGGAGACGCCGGCGGCGAGCATGATCACCAGCGACGGCCCGATCATGTCGGCGGCGCCGGCGGTGATCAGCCGGACGATCTCGCGCTCGCCCATCCGCGCGACCAGCCCCACCACGACCGAGCCGAGCGCGAACAGCATCGAGAGCTGGGGGAACCACCAGTTCAGCTCGAACCAGTACGGCTCCGCGGCCGTCTCGTGCGTGTAGTAGTCCTCCGCGGGTCCGGTGGTGGCCCCGAGGATGCTCGACCAGGGAATCACCGAGAAGATCATCAGCGCAAAGGTGGCGACGGTGATCACCAGCACCCACTTCTGCATGCCGGAGAGCCGTTCCTGGCCGAGCGTCTCGCCGGCGCCTCCGGCGCCCGCGGCGGCCCCCTGCGCCCGGTCGAGCTCGAACCCCACGGCCGACGCGCTCGGGTCGCGCCGAACGCGCGCGGCGTACCGCAGCACGTAGGCGACCGCGATCCCGGTGAGGAGCACCCAGAGGACCAGGCGGAGCCCGATCCCGTCTCCGATCGAGACCCCGGCCTCGCCGGCGGCGACGCCGGTGGCGAACGGGTTGACGGTGGAGGTGGTCACCCCGACCAGCGCTCCGACGATGATCATCGTCGCCGTGACCAACCGGTCGTATCCCAGGGCCGCCATCAGCGGGATGAACAGCGAGTAGAACCCCAGCGTCTCCACGGAGAAGCCCATCGTCGTGCCGAGGAGCGAGAAGAGCACCATGATCGCGGCGATCAGCAGCCAACCCTTGTCGCGCAGACTGACCGCGAGGCTGCCGATGGCCACCTCGAGGGCGCGGGTGGCGAAGCTGACGGAGATGAACGCGCCGATCGAGAGGATGAAGAGCACCACCCCGACGGCCCCGAACATCGTCCCGGTGGTCTCGGTGTCGACCAGGCCGTCCTCGTTCTTCAAGCCGTAGAGGCCGTTGACCGGGGAGAGCACCAGCTGCCGCAACCGCTCTCCCGTGTCGAGCGGCGAGGGCACCCGCCGATACGTCCCGGGGATCGGGGCGCCGTCCTCGTCGTGCTCGTAGGTGCCCGCCGGGATGAACAGCGCCGCCAGCCAGACCGCCACGGTCACCACCGCGACGGTGGTCACGGCGGTCGGGAACTGGAACGCCTTTCGCGCCCTCGGTGCCTGGCCCGCCTTCCCCTCCTCGGGCCGGGCGGCATCGCTGCTCACCATCGGACGCTCCTCGTGC
>JAEZJH010000502.1 GCA_023436385.1 Pseudomonadota bacterium | reverse complement strand
GCGCCGCACCGAGCACCGCCGGCTCCGGATCTCGCCCTCGCGGAAGAGGGGGCAGCGGGCGCCGCCGGTGCCCTGGACGCCGGCGCCGCAGGCGTCGCCGCCCACCGCGGTGCAGGGCCGTCCCAGCATCTCCAGGGCGGAGAAGCCGGTGAGCGCCTCCATGCCCCGGTTCCAGGAGGTGATCGTGCCGCCCGGGTCGAGGGTGAAGACCCCGGCGGAGACGGTGTCGAGGACCTGGTGAAGGAGGACCGCCGGATCGAGGCCGGGTTCGCGCGTCGAGCGCTCGAGCTTCGGGCTCGAATCGTGCGGGGCGTTCTCGACCATCGTTCCTCGGCGGCTCCGGCGTTCCGTCCCGGCCCATAGGCCCGTCGGGCGGGGAGACAACCCGCCCAGCGTAGCGGATTCCGCGTCCGGCCGGCTGCCCGCCCCGCCCCGCCCCGCCCCGGTCCGGTCCGGGGCCGTGGGTTCCTGGCCGCGAACTGGGGCCGCGACGGCCGGAACCGGGATCCCGTGGACCCGGCGGGCGATCCGGGGCCCCGCCCCCGTCAGCCGGTCCGGCTCCCGGCCGCCGGGCCGGTCCCCTCGAGGCGCGCCTTTTCCGCGACGATCCGCTCGCGGCAGAGGTCCCGGAGCGCCTCCACGTCGTAACCCACCGCCACCGGATCGACCGGGTCGAGCACCCGCACCCGGCAGTCGGCCCGGCCGGCGAGCACCAGGCCGTGCTTGGGGAGGGTGCGGGCGGTGCCGGCGATGGCGATCGGGTAGACCGGGCAGCGCGCCTCCGCCGCCAGCCGGAAGGCGCCGTCCTTGAAGGCCCGCACCTCGCCGGTGGGGGAGCGGGTCCCCTCGGGAAAGAGCAGCACCGGGACCCCACGATCGAGCCAGCGGCGGCAGTCGTCCATCATCCGGGCGATGCTCTCCCTGTCGCCGCGGACGAGCGGTACGTAGCGGTTCAGCCGCATGTTCCAGCCGATGAACGGAAGCCGGAAGTTCTCCGCCTTGGAGACCCACTTGAACGGCCGGTAGAGGCCGAACAGCACCAGGATGTCGCCCAGGCTCTCGTGGTTGGCCACCAGCACCGCCGGGCCCCGCCACGGGAGCTTCTCGCGCCCCTCCACCCGGAGCCGCCAGGCGGGATTGACCCAGAAGTAGAGCTGGGCCCAGGCGCACGAGTAGAGGTGCTGCACCCGGCCGTTCGGATCGAAGGGACGGCTCACCGCCCAGACCACCACCGCCACCACGAAGAGGAGCGCGGAGGAGAGCCCGAGGAAGGCCCAGAACAGCGCGGAGGCGAGGACGCGGCCGGCCCTCATCGCTTCCCGGTCCCCGGGGCCTGGAGCGCCTTGATCGAGAGCCCGAGGCGCTTCCGCGGCAGGTCGACGGAGATCACCTTCACCTTGACCCGCTCGCCGACGCGCACCGCCTCCGCCGGATCCTTCACGTAGCGGGTCGAGAGCTGGGAGACGTGCACCAGGCCGTCCTGGTGGACGCCGATGTCGACGAAGGCGCCGAAGGCGGTGACGTTGGTGACCACGCCGTCGAGGACCATCCCCTCCTGCACGTCCTCGAGCCGGGTGAGGTCGGCGCGGAAGGCCGGCGCGGTGAAGTCGCCCCGGGGATCGCGGCCGGGCTTCTCCAGCTCGGCGAGGATGTCCCGGAGCGTCGGTTCGCCGAGATCGCCGCCCAGGTACCGCCGGGGATCGATCCGCCGCACCAGCGCCGCGTCGCCGACCAGGGCCCGCACCGGGACGCCCAGGTCCTTGGCCATCGCCTCCACCACGGCGTAGCGCTCCGGATGCACGGCGCTGTCGTCGAGGGGGTTCTCGCCGCGGATCCGGAGAAAGCCCGCCGCCTGCTCGAAGGTCTTCGGGCCGAAGCCGCTCACCTTCCGAAGCGCCTTCCGGTCGGGGAACGGGCCCTGC
Organism: Pseudomonadota bacterium; assembly: GCA_023436385.1. Classification (GTDB taxonomy): domain Bacteria; phylum Myxococcota; class Myxococcia; order Myxococcales; family Vulgatibacteraceae; genus JAEZJH01. The sequence continues at coordinate 1,457 of JAEZJH010000502.1, read as the reverse complement.
TCGTTCCGGTGGGCGACCAGCTTCTTCGCCAGCGCCGGGCCGATCCCGGAGACGTGCTCGAGGAGCGCCGGCGAGGCGGTGTTGGCGTCGACGCCCACCGCGTTGACGCAGGAGTCGACCACCTCGCCCAGCTTCTTGGCGAGGAGCCCCGCCTCGACGTCGTGCTGGTACTGGCCGACGCCGATGCTCTTCGGATCGATCTTCACCAGCTCCGCCAGCGGGTCCTGGAGCCGCCGCCCGATCGACACCGCGCCGCGGAGGGAGACGTCGAGCGAAGGCAGCTCCTCCCGCGCCGCCTCCGAGGCGGAGTAGACGCTGGCGCCCTGTTCGCTCACGGAGACGATCGGGAGCGCCTTCCCGGCCGCGCCCAGGGCCTCGCGGACGAACGCCTCCGCCTCGCGGCTCCCGGTGCCGTTGCCCACCGCCAAAAGCTCCGGCCGGTGCTTCTCCACCAGCGCGACGAAGGCGCGTTTCGCGGCCTCCCGCTCCGCGGGCGAGCGCTCGGTGTAGAGCGTGGCGGTGGCGAGGACCCGGCCGGTGCCGTCGAGGGCCACGGTCTTGGTGCCGGTACGGAGCCCGGGATCGAGGGCGAGCACGGCGCGCGTGCCGGCCGGCGGGGCGAGGAGGAGATCCCGGAGGTTTCTGGCGAAGACCTCCACCGCCTCCCGATCGGCGCGGGCCTTCAGCTCGCCGCGAAACTCGTTCTCGAGCGACGGGCCGAGGAGCCGGTGCACCGCGTCCCCGATCGCCTCCCGGAGCGTCTCCGTCCAGAGCGAGCGCCGCCCGATCACCCGCCGCTCGATCGTCTCCGCGATCGCCGGCTCGGGGAGCGCCACCTTCACCCGCAACACCTCCTCGGCCTCGCCGCGGAGGAGCGCCAGGATCCGGTGGGAGGGCGCGTGGGCGATCGGCTCCTCGTGGCCGTACCAGCTCTCGAAGCGGGTGCGCTCGGCCTTCTTCGCCGGGGTCACCTGCGAGGTGAGCGTCGCCTCCTTCCAGGAGAGGGCGCGGGCGGCGGCGCGGAGCGGCGGATCCTCGGCGATCCGCTCGGCGACGATGTCGCGGGCGCCGGCGAGCGCGGCCTCGGGATCGGGGACGTCCTTCGCGGGATCGACGAAGGGCACCGCATGGGCGCGGACGTCGCCGCCCGGCGGCTCGCGCTGCGCCCAGATCCGCTCGGCGAGGGGCGCGAGCCCGCGCTCCCGGGCGATGGTGGCCCGGGTGCGGCGCTTCGGCCGGTGGGGGAGGTAGAGGTCCTCGAGCTCGTTCTTGCTGCGGGCGCCGGTCACCGCCCGCTCGAGCTCCGGGGTCAGCTTCCCGTGCTCGGCGAGGGACTTGAGGATCGCGGCCCGGCGCGACTCGAGCTCCTCGCGGGCGGCGGCGGCGTCGAGGATCGCCCGGAGCTGCACCTCGTCGAGGCCACCGGTGGCCTCCTTGCGATACCGGGCGAGGAAGGG
>JAEZJH010000423.1 GCA_023436385.1 Pseudomonadota bacterium | reverse complement strand
GTCCAGCACGACCTCTTGTAGCGCTGCGGTCGATTTTGCAGCCACGCGGCCGGCCCGGACCTCCGGGGCCGGCTCGCGGTGTTTTCGGGCCTCGATTTCGGGGTCGCCGCGTGTGCGATTCCGGGTGAGACCCTTGCCGGCCAGCGGGAGTGCTCCGGTACGGCGGGACTGGTAGAGTGCCGCCGGGGAATGGGCCGGAGGGCCCGGAGGGGAATCACACATGAAGAAGCTGCTGATCGGTCTCGGGATCGGGTTCGGCGTCCTCGTCTTGGGCGTCATCGCCGTCTTGGTGGTGGGAGCGTTTTGGCTGAAGGGCCAGGTGGAGGACGTCACCCAGGGAGCGGCGGAGTTCGCCGAGAAGGCCGAGGCGGTGGAGAAGAAGATCGCCGACCTCGATCGGCGCTTCCCCTTCCAGGCGCCGGCGAAGGGCGTGCCGGTGTCGATCACCGAGAGCCGGCTCCAGGAGTACCTGGCGGTCCGGGCCACCCTGCAGCCGGTGTTCAAGACCTACGAGGCGAAGGCCAAGGAGTTGGAGGCCTCGGCCGGCGACAACCCCGGCTTCGGCGACGCGATGAAGGCGATGGGCCAGCTCTCCTCCTTCCTGAACACGCTCCGCAGCACCTGGCTCGACGGGCTCGAGGCGAAGCGGATGTCGCCGAAGGAGTTCCACGCCATCTCCGCGGCGCTCTACACGTCGAACTGGGGCGTGGCGATCGGTGACTTCCAGAAGACCCACCGTCCGGCGATCGAGGAGGCGAAGAAGTCCCTCCAGGCCCAGCTGGCCTCCGCCACCGAGCCGGCGCTGAAGCAGGCCCTGGAGGTGCAGGTCGCGGCGCTGGACGAGCAGCTGGCGGCGCTCCCGGAGCAGCAGCTCGCGCCGGAGACGGAGCGGGTCCACCGCGCCAACCACGAGCTGTATACTAAGTACAAGACGCAGATCGAGGAGCAGACGGCCCACGGACTCGACCTGCTCCTCGCCGGCGACTCCAGCTCCCTCGGCGAGGCCTTCGAGGGCATTCAGGGCGACACGGAGGACTGATCGCGGTCCCGTGCTCTCCGGGCGCGGCGACGGGCGCCCGGAGAGACGTGGCCCGGTCTCCGGGCCATCGGCCGCGCGGTCTCCGGCGGGGCCCGGGTGACGCGGTGCATACCTCTCCCGGCGAGACGCACGGGAGGGGAGTCGCCGCGTGAAGAGCAGGGTGCAGGACGAGTCCGGCCCCGCCGCGGCGGTGGCCCGGGCCGAAACGGTCGAGGCTCCCGCCGCCTCACTGGGCCTCGGCGACACGATCGCCCTGGTGGTGGGGATCGTCGTCGGCGCCGGGATCTTCCGCTCGCCGCCGGTGGTGGCCCAGAACGCCGGCAGCGACGCGGCGGTGCTCCTCCTCTGGTTCGCCGGGGGGCTGATCTCCATTGCCGGGGCGATGTGTTACGCCGAGCTGGCCTGTGCGTATCCCGGGCCCGGGGGCGACTACACGTTTCTCCGCCGGGCCTTCGGGCCCGCGCCCGCCTTCCTGTTCGGCTGGGCCCGGCTCACGGTGATCCCCACCGGATCCCTGGCGCTCCTCGGCTTCGTCTTCGGCGACTACGTCTCCACGCTGCTTCCTCTGGGCGCCCACTCGAGCGGCCTCTGGGCGGCCCTCCTCGTCGGCGGGCTGACCGCGCTCAACGCGGCCAGCCTGCACCACGGTCGGCGGGCGCAGAACGCCCTCACCGCCCTGGTGGTCGCCGGGCTGGTGGTGGTGGCGGTCTCCGGGCTCACCGCCCCGGCCGCCCCGGCGCCCGCGGCCGCCCCGCCGGCGGCGAGCGGCGCCTTCTCCCCGGGCCTGGCCCTGGTCTTCGTGCTCCTCGCCTACGGCGGGTGGAACGAGGCGGCCTACGTGTCGGCGGAGATCCGCGGCCGGCGGCGCCGCTTCGCCTCCGCGCTGATCCTCGGCCTGGCGGTGGTCACCGTCCTCTACCTCCTCGCCAACCTGGCCTTCCTCCGCACCCTCGGCCTCGAGGGCGTGGCCCACTCCGAGGTGGTGGCGGTGGAGCTGCTCGAGCGCACCCTGGGCGATGCGGCCGCCGCCGCGGTGGCGGTGATCATCGCCGCCGCCGCGTTCACCTCGGCCAACGCCACCATCCTGATGGGATCCCGGACCAACTACGCCCTGGGGCGGGACTACCGCCTCTTCCGCCGCCTCGGTCAGTGGAACGAGCGCTCCCGCTCGCCGGCCAACGCCATCCTGCTCCAGGGGATCGTGGCCCTGGCGCTGGTGGCCTTCGGTACCGCCAGCCGCCACGGCTTCGAGACGATGGTCGAATACACCGCGCCGGTCTTCTGGCTGTTCTTCCTGCTCTCCGGGCTGGCGCTGTTCGTGCTGCGCCGGCGGGAGCCCGGGCGCCCGCGGCCGTTCCGCGTGCCGCTCTACCCGCTGACCCCGGTGCTGTTCTGTCTCACCAGCGGTTACCTGCTCTACGCGAGCCTGGCCTACACCGGCGTGGGGGCGCTGATCGGCGTCGCCGTGCTGGCGTCGGGGCTCGTGCCGTTCGCGCTGGCGCGGCGGCGGGAGGGGACCGTCTCGCCCTGGAGGAAGGGATGAAGGGGAAGCCGTACGTGTTCGGGCTGGTGGCGGCGTCGCTGGCGCTGTCGTCGCCGGTCGCTCCCGCGGAGGCGGCGCGGGAACCCGACGTGGTCTTCGTGCCCACGCCGGAGGACGTGGTGGCGGGGATGCTCGAGCTGGCGGGGGTCGGCCCCGGCGACGTGGTCTACGACCTGGGCTCGGGCGACGGGCGGATCCCGATCACCGCCGCCTCCCTCTACGGCGCGCGGGGCGTCGGCTACGACCTCGATCCGGAGCGCATCTCCGAGGCCCGGGAGAACGCCCGGCGGGCCGGCGTCGAGGACCGGGTGAAGTTCGTGCAGGGCGATCTCTTCCAGGCCGACATCGGCGACGCCTCGGTGGTGACGCTCTACCTGCTCCCGGAGCTCAACGAGAAGGTGATGCCGAAGCTCCTCCGGGAGCTGCGTCCGGGGACGCGGGTCGTCTCCCACGCCTTCGACATGGGCGAGTGGGAGCCGGACGAGACCCGGCAGATCGACGGGTCCACCATCTACCTCTGGCGCGTGCCGGAACGACCGGCGCCGTAGGGCGGTCGCGCGCCGTCCGGGATCGTCCGGGCCCGCTGGGGACCGGTCCCGGACGCCCGGCCCGCGGGGTGCCTCGCGCCCCGTTCGGCGGTATGCTGGCCTTCCACCGGGCGAGGCGAGCTGCCGTCCCTGGGCCCGCCCTCGCGAGGAGGCTGCACGTGAGCGTCGCGGCGAGGGCAAAGCGGATCCGGATCTACGTTTCCGAAGGCGAGCGCGCCGGCGGCAAGCCGGTCCACCTGGCGCTGGTCGAGTACCTGCGCCGCGAGAACGCCCGGGGCGCCACCGTGCTCCGGGCAGTGGCGGGGTTCGGCGCCAGCGGCCGGATCTCCACCGCGGACTCGGCGGCCCTCGAGCGCAGCCTCCCGCTGGTGGTCGAGTGGATCGACTCGCCGGACCGGGTGGAGCGCCTCCTCCCCGGGGTCCGGGCCCTGGTGCCCGGGGTAACGATCACCGCCGAGGACGTCGAATTCCTGCAGGGCGAGGTGGCGGCGGTCCGGGCCCTGCCGGATGCGCTCTGCGCTCGCGACGTGATGACCCGCGACCTCTTCACCGTGACCCCGCGCACGCCGCTCCGCGAGGTGGTGGAGGGGCTCCTCGCCAAGAACTACCGGGCGGTGCCGGTGGTGGTCGACGGGATCCCCGCCGGGATCATCACCAACACCGACCTGGTCGAGCGGGGCGGGCTGGCCGGTCGGCTCGAGCTCCTCGCCGGCATGGGGCGGGCGGCGGTCGAGGCCAACCTCGAGCGGCTCCAGGTCTCGCGGCTCCTCGCCGGCGACGTGATGACCCGGGAGCCCTTCGTGATCGGCGCTGGGACCCGGCTGCCCCGGGTGGCCGAGGTGATGCTGCAGCGGAAGCTGAAGCGGCTCCCGGTGGTCGACGGCGGCGGGAAGCTGGTGGGGATGGTGAGCCGCGTCGATCTTCTCCGGCTGGTGGGCGGCGGCGAGGCCGCGGAGGAGGCGCATTCCGGGAGCGCGGGCCTGGCGGCCGATACCCCGCTGGCGCGGGTGATGCGGAAGGACATGCCCACCGTCGGACCGGACGCCTCGCTGGCCGAGGTCTGCCAGGCGATCGTCTCGACGCGCCTTCACCGTGCGGTGGTCGTCGACGGCGACGGCAAGGCGATCGGGGAGATCACCGACGCCATGTTGCTGGAGCGGCTGGCCCCGCCGCTCCAAACGCGGGCCTTGGGGACGTTGATGCACCGGGCGCCCCTGGGGAACGGGGAGGCCGGGCTGCCGAAGGCCCGGGACCTGATGGATCCCGACCTGGCCACTGCCACGGAGGAGACCCCGGTCGCCCACGCGATCTCCCGGATGCTCCGGGGCCGCCACAAGCTCCTCGCGGTGGTCGACCGGACGGGACGCCTGGTCGGCGCCGTGGATCGCGCCGACATGCTCCGGGGAGTCCTGGCCCCGGCCGGCGGGCACGACTGAAGACCGCGCTGGCCGACGGTCAGCGCTCCTTCGCGCCGATCCGGTAGGCCTCGATGAACTCCCGCTCGGTGAGCGAGGTGTCCCAGTAGCGGGTGCCCACGGTGGCGCCGTAGGCGAAGAGCAGGACGCCCAGGGCGATCGCCGGGAGCACCCACGCCCGCACCCGCTTGCCGCCGACGGCGCGGACGTCGAGGGCGCCCTTCACGTTGCAGGCGGCCACGCACGAGAGACAGGCGGTGCACTCCGCGGTGACCACCGAGCGCCGCCGGTCGACCGGGATCCCCGACGGGCAGGCCCGGGCGCAGGCGCCGCAGTTCACGCAGGCGTCGGGGTCCCGGGCGATCCGGAATGGCGAGAGCAGGGCGCCGAGGCCGAGGAGCGCGCCGTAGGGACAGAGGAAGCGGCACCACGCGTTTCGGAAGAGCGCGGAGAGGACCACCAGCGTGGCGATCACCGCCAGGGCGACGCCGGAGAGGTGGACCAGGAAGAGCCACATGTTGGCGTCGGCGGCGAGGTTGTACGGCGCCCGGAGGAACGACTCGATCCCCGCGAGCGGCATCGACCCGATCGTCCAGAGGAAGAAGCCGAGGAGCAGGTACTTGGGGACCAGGAACGGCCAGCGGGTCCAGGTCGGGAACTTCCAGCGCGGGGGCAGCCGGAAGACCTTCTCCCGGATCACCTCGAGGATCCGGCCGGCCAGGCCAAACGGGCAGACCCAGGCGCAGAAGGCCCGTCGCGCCAAGACCGCGCCCAGGATCGCCGCGGCGAGGAAGGTGAGCCCGGCCGGGTGGACGAAGTCCCACGAGCCGGTAGCGAGGAACCGCCGGAGGGCGAGGAGCGCCGAGAGCGGGAGGAAGGCCTCGACTCCCGACGGACGCGCCGCCGTCACCGGACCGCCCGCCCGGGCCTGGGCGTAGAAGACCGCGAACTCGTAGGCGATCACCGCGGTGAGGCCCAGGAAGGCGAACTGGACCACCCAGCGCAGCGCCGGCATCCGGGCGGCGGGGCTCCGGTAGCGGGCCGCCTTCGGCGCGCCAGGAGAGGCCGTCGCCGCTGGCGCCGTGGCCTGGAGCACCGGCAGCTTGATCGCCCGATCGCCGGCCGGGGATTCGTGGGGAAGGGGATCCATGGCGCCTCGCTAACGGAACAGCGTGTTGCGTTAGCTAGCACGCCCTCCCTCCTTATCGCAACATGGTGTAGCGTTAGCGGTCGGAGCAGCTTCGAGGATGGTTCGGGCAGGAGCCGCGATGGCGTCGCGTCAGCACGTTTCCAGGAGAAGGGCCCCCGAGCCGGTCGAGCCGGTTCCGGCCGCGGCCCGCCGGCGACCCGAGCGTCCCGCCGGGAGCGCCGATTCCGGCGCCGCAGCGGGAGCCGGGGAGGGCCTTCGGG
>JAEZJH010000407.1 GCA_023436385.1 Pseudomonadota bacterium | reverse complement strand
GGCGAGGGCGAGGGCCCGATCCCGGCCCGCCTCGGCGGCGAAGGCGAGGAAGAGCGCCGGCCCGGCCTTGGGGACGCCGCGGGCCTGGGCCACCAGCGCGCAGAGCCGCTCGACGCCCATGGCGCAGCCCACCGCCGGCGTGTCGGGTCCGCCCAGGAGGCTCACCAGCCCGTCGTAGCGACCGCCGCCGCCCACCGCGGTCTGCTGGCCGGTGCCGAGCGACCGGGCGAGGAACTCGAAGGCGGTGCGCGTGTAGTAATCGAGCCCGCGGACCAGGCGCGGATCGAGGTGGTACTCGACGCCGAGCTGCCCCGCCGCGGCCTGGACCCGGGCGAAGTGCGCGGCGCAGGGCTCGCAGAGGTGGTCGTACGAGGCCGGGGCGTCGGCGGTGGCGGCGCGGCAGCCCTCGTTCTTGCAGTCGAGGACCCGGAGCGGGTTCTTCTCGAGCCGGACCTTGCACTCGGCGCAGAGCCCGGCCTCCCGGGTGCGGAGGTACTCGACCAGCTTCGCCAGGTAAGCGGGCCGGCAGGCGGGGTCGCCCAGGCTGTTCAGCCGAAGCTCGATGCCGGTGAGCCCGAGCTCCCGGAGGAGATCGCGGCAGAGCGCGAGGAGCTCCCCGTCGAGCTCGGGCGCGGCCACGCCGAAGGCCTCGTAGCCCAGCTGGTAGAACTGCCGATAGCGGTGCTTCTGCTGCCGCTCGTGGCGAAACATCGGCCCGAAGTAGGCCCAGCGCTGCACCGGATCGTTGGCGGCGAGGCCATGCTCGAGGAAGGCGCGGACGCCGCCGGCGGTCCCCTCCGGGCGCAGGGCGAGGAGCTTCGAGCCCGACCGCTCCGGGAAGACGTACATCTCCTTGCCGACGATGTCGGTGGCCTCGCCGACGGAGCGGGCGAAGAGCTGCGCCTCCTCGACGATCGGCGTCTTCACCTCGTCGAAGGCGTAGCGCTCGGAGACCCGGCGCCAGGTCTCCTCGACTTCCTTCCAGATCTTCGAGTTGAAGGAGACGTCCTCGCCGGTGCGGGTCGGCAGGACGTCGTTCATTCCCTTGATCGACGCGATCTTCAACGTGCCTCCTTGGCGGTCTCCGCGGCGCGGCCGATCGGCTCGCCGACGCGCACCGTTACCTCCGGCGCGAGGCGCTCGTCGAGGACGATTCGGCCGGGCTCGAAGAGGAGGATCACCGTGCTCCCCATCTCGAACACGCCTACCTCGTCGCCCTTCCCGATCGCCACCGGGCGCTCGTACTTCACGCGGCGGGCGGGCTGGCCGGCCTGGGTGACCACGTCGTCGTAGGCGGCGCGGATGCGGCCGACCATGGTGGCGCCCACCGCCACCAGGGCCACGTGGCCGACCGGCGTCTCGAGGTAGGTGACCAGCCGCTCGTTGACCGTGAAGAGATCGGGGACGCCGGCCACCGACGGCCGATTGACCGGCCAGAGCTGTCCGGGGACGTAGGCCCAGCCGAGGATCCGGCCGCCCAGGGGCGCGTGGATCCGGTGGTAGTCCCGGGGCGAGAGGTAGAGCGTGAGGTAGGCGCCGCCGACGAACCGCTTCGCCTCCTCCTCGTCGGCGAGCAGCGCGGCCAGCGTGTAGTCGCGGCCCTTGGCCTGGACCAACCGGCCCGCCTCCCCGATTCCGGCCTGGCTCACCGTGCCGTCCACCGGGGAGACGGGGACGTCGTCGCCCGGCGCGATCGGCCGGGCGCCGGGACGCAGGCGCCGGGTGAAGAACTCGCCGAAGGTCCGGTACTCGTCGAGCGGCTTCTCCGCCTCGCTCGCGTCGACGTCGTAGCGCCGGGCGAAGGCGCGGATCGCCGCCCGATGCGTGAAGGCCGGGAACGGCGAGCGGGTGAGGCCGCCGAAGGCCCGGGAGATCGTTCGCTTCGGGAGGAACTTGAGCAGCGCGAGAGGGACTCGATCGGTCATGGGGCCGCGTACTCTAGCAATCTTTCGGCCCCGCGGGCGGATCAGAAACCGGCGCCGCCCGTCCTCCGGACGGGAGCCAGCTCTTCCCGCTCCTCGACCGCGGCGCCGTCCCACGACTGACCCGGCGGGAGCTTCCAGTCGGCGGGGACGTCACGGGTCCAGCGGAAACGGGCCTCGATGTCCCGGCCCGCGCCGGAGCGGGTGACCACGCTCGCCTCGATCTCCGCCCGCTCGGCCTCCGCCGGCAGGGCCGGGAAGGCGAAGCTCCCGATGTAGGCCATCGGTGGGAAGTCGGCAATCTTCGACTCCGGGAACGGCACGTAGGGGCCGGCGGGGAGACCGAAGGTGGCCTCGGCCACCTGCCGGCCGTCCTTGTCGAAGAGGCGCAAGCGGACGTCCTGGAACACCGCCTGGACCTCGACCCGGCCGACGCTCAGGCCCTCACGGGCGCCCCAGCCCGCGACCTTTTCGTCGGTCCGCCGCCGCTGGGCGCCCCAGAGGACGAAGCGGCCCTGGACCGCCTTCTGCCCCTCGATGGTGCCCGGGGCGAACTCGAGGAAGTCGAGGCGGAGGGTCCCGTCGACGCCGGTCATCGCCGGGCGGTACTTGCCCTCCCGGAGCAGGTCCCAGATCTCCCGCACCTGCTTGTACGAGGCCTCGTACGCCGCGCGCTCCTCGGTGGAGACCTTGCCGTCGGCGGCGCGCTCCGCCAACTCCTCGAGGTAGCGCTCTTCGAGCCCGCGGTGGGACGGGAAGCGCTCCTGGATCTCGGTCCAGCGGGCGAAGTACCAGCGGAATAGCTCGCCGGCCTCCTCGGTGTAGGCCGCCGGGTCCGGGACCGTCCGCACCAGCGCCGCACGCTCCAGGAACTGCGCCCGGAGCTCGTCGCGGGCGAGGAGGTGCTCGTAGTCGGTCCGGTTTCCCCGGTAGGCGTTCATCCCCACGATCACCAGGGCGATCACCACCACCGCACCGATCACGATCTTGAGCAGGGGGTTCATGGGTACGTGGACTCCGGCGGTGGCGAGCGAGGGCGTTCGTCGATCAAGAAGCCGGTGGGGAGAATTCGTTACGACGTTTCGAAGCTCAAACGCGTACCGCGGTTTCCGGCCGAACGCAAACCCGGATCGGGCCGGAGAGGGGGCGTGGAGGGGGCAAGTGCGACCACCTCCGCCGCCGCCCGACCCGGTCCCACCGGCTCCCGCTACCGCCCACCCAACTGGCCCCGCTCGCGAAGGAGCTCGGCAACCAGCACCGCGCCCTTCGCCGCCCCGAGCTTGGTGTTGTGGGAGACGAGCACGAGCTTCACACCGCCCAGCACCCGGTCCTCGCGGACGCGACCGACGCTGGTGGCCATCCCACCGGAGACGTCGCGGTCGAGGCGGGGCTGGGGGCGGAAGGGATCGTCGTGGACCTCGATCCACCGGGGCGGCGCCGAGGGGAGCGACCGCGCCTCGGGAACCCCAGCCCACTCCCGCAGCACGGCCTTGACCTCGTCGGGCCCGGCCTGTTTCCGGAGTCGGGCGAAGACCGCCTCGGTGTGACCGTCGAGGACCGCCACCCGGGTGCAGGTGCAGGAGACCGCCACCTGGTGCGGACGGATCGTCTCGCCCGCGAGGGCGCCCAGGATCTTCTTGGTCTCGACCTCGACCTTCTCCTCCTCCTTCGGGATGAAGGGGACGACGTTGTCGACGACGTCGAGGGCAGCGACGCCCGGCGAGCGGCCGGCGCCGGAGACCGCCTGCAGCGAGGTCATCAGCACCGCCTCGAGGCCAAAGGCCTCCGCGAGCGGCGCCAGCGTCACCGCCAGGCCGGTGGTGGTGCAGTTGGCGATCGGGGTGACGTAGCCGGCGAAACCGCGGCGGCGCCGCTGCACCTCGAGGAGCGCGGCGTGACCCGCGTTCACCGGCGGGAGGAGGAGCGGGACGTCGTCCTCGTAGCGGTAGGCGCTGGCGGTGGAGATCACCGGCACCGCCCGGGCGTACGCGGGCTCGAGGGTCCGGGCCACGTCGCCGTCGACGGCGGAGAAGACCGCGGCGAGACCGCCGGGATCGAAGGTAGCCGCGTCGGCCACGGTCAGGCCCGCGAACCGGGGCGGCAGCGGCGTGTCGGCGAACCAGCGGGAGGCGCCGCGGTCGTCCCGGATCGCCTCGTCGTACCGCTTGCCAGCGCTCCGGGCGCTGGCGGCCACGGCCACGAGGTCGAACCACGGATGGTCGGCGAGCGCCCCGAGGAACTGCTGCCCCGCGAGGCCCGTCGCCCCCACCACCCCCACCGGAAGCTTCGCCATGCCACCTCCCTCCGGACGCGCCGGAAACGTCTGCTCGTACCGCGGAGACGGGAAGGAGTCGAGGAACGAGCGCCTAGACGTTCGGGGGCTCGCCGCCCGGGGGCCGGGGACCGGGGGTGCGCAGGTACTCGGCCGGCAGGCCGGCGGCCCGGAGGTGATCGGTGAGGAGCTGCGCCAGGCTCCAGAGCAGCTTCACCGCCAGCACCGGATCGCGGCGCATCAGGGCGAGGAGCTCGGCCCGGGGGACGACCACGCAGCGGGTCGGTTCGAGGGCCCGGACCGTCGCCGGCCGGGGGGCCCGATCGACCAGGCCCAGCTCGCCGAAGTGGCCGCCGGGCGGGAGCTCGGCCATCGGCACCCCGCCCTTCTCCACCGCCACCTTCCCCGAGACCACCACGAAGAGTTCCTCGGAGGGGCCCTCCTCGACGACCAGCTCCGCGCCGGCCCGGTAGCTCCGGGTGACCGCGAGGGAGAGCACCGCCATCTGCTCCTTGTAGCCGAGGTGGCGGAAGAGCGGGATGCGACGGATCGCCTCGAGCCGGGCCTCGACCTCCCCCAGGGCCTCGGGCGCCGGCTGGCCGGGGACCTCCACCGCGACGACGCTGACGTTGTCCCGCCCGCCGCGCTCGTTGGCGAGGAGGACGAGCCGCTCCGCCAACTCCGCGGGAGCGGTCCGCTCCAGGATGGCGGCGAGCTCGGCGTCGTCGACCTGGCCGTGGAGCCCGTCGGAAGAAAGTAGAAACACATCTCCGGGGAGAACGTCGGTGACCAGCGTGTCCACCTGGACCCGCGGCTGGATCCCGACCGCCCGGGTGATCACGTTCCGGTATTCGGAGGACGCCGCCTGCTCCGCGGTGAGCAGGCCCTGCTTCAGCTGGGCCTGGACCAGGGTGTGGTCCTCAGTGAGGCGGTGCAGCTGCCGGGCCCGGAAGAGATACACCCGCGAGTCGCCGACGTGGGCGATCACCGCCTTGGCGCCGGCGACCACCAGGGCCGCGCAGGTGGTCCCCATGCCCCGCCGGGCGCTGTCCGCCTGGGCGAGCCGGAACACCTCCGCGGAGGCCCGTTCGATCGCGGCCTCGACCAGGCTGGCGGCGGCGAGCCGACGGTCCGGCGCGGGATCGTCGGCGAGCGCCTCGAGCACGGCGCGCTCCCGGACCAGGTCCTCGCGCACCACCTCGACCGTCCGGCCCGAGGCGACCTCGCCGGCAGCGTGGCCGCCCATGCCGTCGCAGACCAGGTAGAGGCCGAGGTCGTCGTCCGCGAGGCAGGCGTCTTCGTTGTGCTGGCGCTGCCGACCGACGTCGGAGAGGGCCGAGGAGACAAGGGTCATTCGGGGGTTCCGGCCGGGGGAGGTGCTCGAATGTAGGCGCCCGGTTCGTGGGGTGTCAATCGGTGGCACCGGCGCCGGTCCCGTCCTCCGGCGCCGACGTGCCCCGGGCCGCGCCGGCCCACAGCGCCGGCCGATGGCTGGCCAGCCAGCCGGAGCCGGCCACCGCCCGTGCGTAGAACGGCTCGCCCCGGCCGTAGTAGAGCGCCCGGGCGAGGTGGTCGGCAGCGGCCTGGCCCTCGCCCAGGGCGGCGGCGAGGTGGGCGCGGACCAGGTGCAGGTAGGGCGCGCCGGGATGGCGGGCCTGGGCGCGATCGAGGGTGCGGCGCACCCCGAGCTCCGTGGCCTCCAGGGTGAGGAGGGAGA
>JAEZJH010000310.1 GCA_023436385.1 Pseudomonadota bacterium | reverse complement strand
ACGTCCATCGCCCCGCGGGCCGGCTCCCGCATCGCGAACGCGGCGAGGCCGAGCAAGAGCCCGGGGGCTCCGGCGAACCAGAAGGCGGCGCGCCAGCCGTACGCCTCCCCGACGGCGCCGCCGACCGCGTAGCCCAGGGCGATGCCGACGGGCATGGCGGCGTAGAAGCCGGCGAGGATCCGGCCCCGGCGCTCGGCGGAGAACAGGTCGGCGATCAGGCCCGGGGCGATCGCCGCGTAGCCCGCCTCGCCGATCCCCACCAGGCTCCGGGCGGCCAGCAACTCGCCGTAGCTCCCGGCGCTGCCGCTCCAGACGGTGGCGAGCGACCAGAGGATGGCGCCGGCGCCGACGAACCAGCGCCGGGGGAGGCGATCGCCGAACCAACCGGTGAAGGGCGAGGCCAGCGCATACACCAGCAGGAAGCTCGAGGAGAGGACCCCCAGCTCCGCGTCGGTGCTGCCGAACTCCGTCTGCACCAGCGGCAACACGCCGGCGAGGATGTAGCGGTCGGCGTAGTTGAGCAGGTTGATCGCGGCGAGGAGGCCGAGGGTGGCGTAGGCGCGGACCGCGGCCGGGCGCGGGGTCTCCAGGGCCGATGGCTCCATCTATCCGCCGAACCGGCGATAGAGGAGCCCCCAGCGCACCCCGCGATCGCTCACGGTGAGCCGGTCGAGGTCGAGCCGCTCCAGCACCGCGGTGAGGATCTCCGCGCCGGCGACGATGGTGTCGGCCCGCTTCTCCGGGAGCCCGGGGACCCGCTTCCGCGCCTCGAGCGGCAGCGCCCCCAGCCGCCCGGCCAGCTCCCGCACCGTGGTCAGGGACAGCTCCCGCCCGTGCACCAGCCGGCCGTCGTAGCCGTCGACGCCCAGCTCGATCGCGCAGAGGGTGGTGATCGTCCCGGCGATCCCCACCAGCCGCGTTCCCGGTCTCACCGGAGGCACCGCCGCCAGCGCCGCCCGAACGTCGTCCCGGAGCCGGGCGAGCTCCTCCGGCCGGGCGGGGTCGGAGGCGAGCCAACGCTCGGTGAGGCGCACCGCGCCGACATCGAGCGACCGCCGGAAGGAGAGCCGCTCGCCCTCGCCCTGGACGATCTCCGTGGAGCCGCCGCCGATGTCGACCATCGCCAGCGCCACGCCCGGCCCGCCGAAGTCCCGGGCCGCCGCCTCGTACGACAGCTCGGCCTCGAGGTCGCCGGGGAGCACCTCGACCGCGACGTCGGCGGCCTCCTTGGCGCGGGCGAAGAACTCCGCGCCGTTGGTCGCGTCCCGGGCGGCGCTGGTGGCGGTGACCACCAGCTCCCGGGCGCCCGCCTCCCGGGCCACGGCAGCGAACCGCGCCAGCGCCGCGACGGTGTCGTCGATCGAGCGGGGATCGAGCCGCCGGGTCCGGTCGACGCCGCGGCCGAGCCGGGTGATCTCCAGCCGCTCGTCGACCGCGCGGAACGTGCCCGCGGCGTCCCGCTCCGCGACCAGGAGCAGCACGGAGTTGGTACCCACGTCGATCGCCGCGTATCGCTCGCCCATCGGTCCTCCGGAGAGATCGGCGTTTCATACCGCTCCGCTCGCCGGCGCGCCGCCCCGAAATGCGGCTGGAAACGAAACGGGCCGGCCCCCGAGGAGACCGGCCCGTCCGCGCGGAGCTCTGGACCCTATTTGCGCAGCGGCCCCCAGGCCGGCCCGGTGTACTCGGCGTTGTCGGCCGGCGAGATCCGCCGCTGCACCGACCCGTCGGGCGAGGAGACGTAGAGCGCGGCCGGGCCCTCCCGGGTCGAGGAGAACATCAGGAGCCGCCCGTTGGGCGCCCAGGTCGGGTGCTCGTTGTTCCCCTGGTCCTGGGTGATCCGCGTCACCGCCTTGGTGCTGACGTCGATGGTGAAGATGTCGAACACCAGCCGCTCGTCGCGGGCGGTGAAGGCGATCTGGTCCCCCCGCGGCGACCAGGTCGGCGTCTGGTTGTAGTTGCCCTGCCGGGTGAGCCGCTCGACGTTCGAGCCGTCGGGGTTCATCAGGAAGATCTGCGGGTTCCCGTGGCGGTCGGAGACGAAGGCGATCCGCTTCCCGTCGGGCGACCAGGTGGGCGAGGTGTCGATCCCGGGGGTGTTGGTGATCCGCTTCATCCCCGAGCCGTCGGCGTTCATCACCCAGATCTCGCTGTTGCCCTCGTCGGACATGGTGAAGGCGATCTTCGAGCCGTCCGGCGAGTAGGCGGCGCCGGTGTTGAGGTCGCCGCGGGCGGCGAGGGCCCGGGAGGCGGAGGTGCCGACGTCGACGCTCCACACCTGCGGGTGGCCGTTCGGATAGGTGCGGGTGCGCTTGTAGAAGGTGAACGCCAGCTTGTCGCCGGCCGGGGACCAGGCCGGGAGCATGGCGATCCCGCCGCGCTGTGTGACCGGGACCGCGTTCTTGCCGTCGTAGTCGGCGGTCCAGAGCTCCTTGGCGCCCTTGGCCCGGCGGACGAAGGCGATGCGGGTGGAGAAGGCGCCGGGCTCCCGGGTGAAGTGGCGCACCAACTCGTCGGCGAAGCGGTGGCCCAGCCGGCGGGCGTCGGCCCGGCGGCCGTCGAGCTTCAGCTCCAACTCCTGCCGCCGGGTGGCGACGTCGAAGAGCCGGAAGACGGCGACGATCCCCTTCTCGCCGCCGGTGACCTCGATCTTCACCAGGCCCTCGGCGCCGACGTTCTCCCAGCGCTCCCAGGCGATCTTCGCGGGGATCGCCGGCTCCCGGGGATCGGCGAGGAAGGACTTCCGCGGGATCACCTCGAAGAGCCCGCTCACCTCGAGATCCTGGGCGAGGGCGGCCTCGATCTCGCCGGCCGGGGCGACGGCGTCGCCGGTGGCGAGGGCGGGGGCGACGGCGAGGGGGTAGGGCCGGAAGGTGGCGCCGCCGATCTCGAGGACGGGGCGCTCGGCGGCTGCCGGCCCGGGCCCGAGGGCGACGAGGGCCAGGACAGCCAGGGCCAGGGCGGACGTGAACACGCGGGAGAACGACAAGGAGACCTCCAGGACGGCCGAACCGCGGGATGCCACGGCGGTTAGGGCCTAAAATTCAGATCCACCCCGTCCCGCAGCATCCCGATCAGATGCTCCGGCGGCGGGGGGAGCGGCGAGGCGCGGGTGACGCCCGCCTCCACCGCGGTGTCGAAGACCGAGTTGCCGGAGGACTTCACGAGCTCGCTCCGGGCGATGCGGCCGTTCCGCTCGATGTAGATGCGGAGGGTCGCGTTGAGGTGGAGCCGCTCCGTCTCCGGGATGGTGGCCGGCACCTCGTAGCGGTCCTTGATCCGCCGCTGGATCAGCGCCAGGTAGCGCTCGCCCTCCGCGGCCTCCTCGGCGTCGCCCTCGGGATCGCCGTCGAGCTGCCCGACCGGATCGCTCTTGTCGCCCG